>CAYVML010000288.1:0-2451 GCA_964452475.1 uncultured Dehalococcoidales bacterium | reverse complement strand
GTGGACCTCCAGACTTCGGTCAAAGTTCTGAACCGAACGATGTACTCATCGAGGCAACGTGTCAGGCTAATGGCAAGAAAATCGCAGAGCGTGAATTTACCATCTGTGCGCATCCTGTGAATTTAAGAATAGACACGATAGATAGTGATAATTTGCATTATGGCTTTACTTTGTTATTTAAGTGGGATAGCGACAGTGAGGTTATCGGTGATCTCAATCAGATATATATAAGAGAATATATTGCCTTTATAAATCTTTCTTTCTTCGGCCATTGTGTAACACCTGTAAAAATTGGTGCATGGTATGAAGGTGACCAGGGTGATACTGGACTGAAGGACTGGCACCTAGTTATACCAGCTTGCATACCTAGTACTATCGAACCAGGTTTGGCCATGCTCAAATCTCAGCAATTCCAATTTGCATGCACGAGAGAATCTCCAGGCAGATATGCAACCTTTGATATTGTTCACCTTCCTGATGCCATATTTGACTATTCCATAACAGTTATTGATAAGAATCCCGAGCCAGAAATCAATGATTTATGGCTTAACTATAGCGTATCGGGTAATGGTGCTCCTCCTGCGCCACCGAAAGAAGAGAAGATAACTGAAATTGCTCCATGAGGCCAAGAAGTCATTTTATGATCTACCACTGTTTATAATAGGTGGTTATTGTGATAAAGTACATACGCTATAATACCTTATTTTGTTTTCCTTTTTACGTATATTTATCGTTATTATCATGGATGGCGACAAAAGAAGTCTCTAATGACTCCATAGACATCTATTCAGGCAGTATACGTAAAATACTACAGCATACAACCCATGATCACGACAGTATTACTTTTAATATAAGTTACCATCTTGCCTGTCATCCGGGGTGGGTATGTGAGAACATAAAAGTATATCACGCAATTATAAAAGACTTTCACCTATCCAAGACAATTGGCGAACTATACGTCACTCCATATGACTGGGTGGGATTGAATTATTCCACTAAAAATGACACCAACTTGCCCCTACAAGCAACTTGTGTTAACGGAAAGAAGAGGTATTATATATTTGGCTCATCCAATGGAATCCTGGATAAAGTATATAGAGCCTTGTGCGGTGATCGAAAAATAAACTATTCTGGCTATCGATACCACAACGATTGCAGGTATGAGAATACGCGTAGCGACACCTCAAAGGTATACGAACTATATAGACCAGAAGTGGCACCAAGAATTAATGACAAAGTCAACATACTCGTTGACATTAAGAAACTATCCAGTCATGACATCATGACTGTCTGTGAATCATGCATTGAGAATGGATATCCTTGCATGAGTATTTTTATTTCGGCACTTCTTAATGAAGAGACTAATCTCAACCGAAGAACCTTAATACTACAACGATTGTCCTGTGCCTGCAATGAAGAAGTGGCAATGGGTATATACCACATGAGTCATGCAGATGGTTCGCTTTATTCATTGGCTGATGTTATTGCTGGATCAGGGGATTTATTATTGCAGTCATTTTATGATATAGAGGCGGAGATATTTAGCAGGTGCATAAGCAGAGGCAAGCTTCAACAGCTAGTTGATAGACAGGGCCTAAAAAATAATTTCGATGAAGGAACAGAAATTCAAAATGCAATGCTTGTAAGAGCTGTCGGAGAGCATGGAATATCTAGTGCACTACCCTACGTGATATTTCTATTGAGAAAATCAAAAACAATAACATTGCAAAAGGAATGTATAAGAACGCTTGGTTTGCTGGGATATCCTGGTACAGTGAATGCAGCGTTAAATTCACTAGAAAAAATTGGCTACAGATATCCTGGCAAGATAACTATTGGTGCCGCGATTTCCAGAAAGGAGAGAATAAAAAACTACTATCAAATGAAGCTTGGCGTATACAGAAAGAATAAATATTTATTTGGAGTCGCCGAAATGAACTCCACTAGATGGAAAAATGGCACCGGAAGAAAAATTAACATACTTGTTGGTAACTATATCGATGAATTATACAACTCAATAATCAGACTAAATATCCCAGTAAAGGGCTCATTAGGCAAGGAAGAGGTTAAATACAGACTAGTAAAGATACGTGATGATATATCTGGGAAAAGCAGACTCTATTTGTTTATAGACAATAGAAGCAATAGGTATTTAGATGCAAATGTATATTATTATAATGGTAAATACATGGTAAATGATAATACATGTGATAGAATCGACTATCCAGCTGGTATTGCTAAAAAATATATTCTACCCTATAGAGTATTATACAGGGAGTTAAACAGTTATCTTCTAGAGATGTGTGCCGGTGGTAAAATAAAGAAGATACGTGCAAAATATGGTGAGTATGTATCTAATGAACTAGAACTGTAACAGAGGAAAACGGAGGAAAACGGGGCCTCCTGTACTATATGTGGGTAGAAACCGGCTGATTTGGTAAGGGAGCATCC
>CAYVML010000287.1:0-2474 GCA_964452475.1 uncultured Dehalococcoidales bacterium | reverse complement strand
AAAAGATATAGAGGACGCCATAAGTCAAAAAAAAGAGGAGTATCGTCGCTTACCATCGATATTAGATGAGGTTGACTTTGAGGAACCAGAACAGCCTGCGCAACGCAGCAAGGAAACAGAGTGGTGGCAGGATCTAAATCTCAGAGACAACCCTTTTCATGGTCCACTCGATGGCTTTTCTACAATTGATAAATCAATGTACCAACAAATAATTGTTGAAACCGCCCCCATTGTTTGGGCTCTTGACAAATTGGAGAAAGAGAAGCTAGACATATTCCACAAAGGATTTCTCCTAGCTGGTGAATTCGGCACAGGTAAGACTACCTTCTACGATTTTATAGCTCCACACCTTACAAGAAAGCAAGTAGAACCTATAAGGATAGCATTAACTGAGAGTGTAAATGAAGCGTATTATATTCAGAAATTCGAAAGAGAAGTGTGCATAGCAATTAGCAAACTCACCAAACAATATAACCTTCAAAGAACAGACTTCGTGGCGGATTTTACTGAAGCAAAAATACACATGATGGAGCTTCAAAAAATCATTAATGGTTTTCTTATATTTATAGATGATCTGCATAAGCACACAGACTTGGATCTCGTTTTTCGTTTTCTTTCCCATCTCCAAATAGTGAAGAACAATTTCTCCAGAGACAGTATCAACGTAGTTTTTATAACTGCTGGTTTTCCGAGTTGGAGAGAAAAAATAAGGAACGATCCTGCCTTAACAGGCTTTTTTGACGCTTCTGAGTCTTTGACCCTGCCAGAGGTTACTCCATCACTGGCTGCTCAAGCCATTAAACGACGGCTCCAAGCATTTTCCGTGAATATCGATAAAGAGTTAGAAATAAAGGAAGAGTTCTTGACATCAGTCTTCAAAAAGGTCCGTGCAGAGAGAGGAGACGTCAATATCGGCTTCAGACCATATATACAGGAAGCCATACAGATGTTTGAACAGAAGCAATTCGACATACTAAGCGTTAATATTATGATGATTGATCCCCAAGTGTCACAGGAAATCAAATCAAAGTTAGAGGCGAATAGCGATTTTGCACAGAGTCTACATAAACTGATATTCGGAGGAGGTATTCAAAAACAACCAGTTCGAGAGAGGACCCTCAGGATTTTGTGTGAAATATATTTGAGGAATGGTGTTACCGAATATGAAGAATTCTTTGATACTCAGAAGTTTTACTTCAAGAAACTAAGTTTAGCTGGTTTAATACAGAAATTTGATCGAGAGGTTGATGGGCAGCACACTCTAATTTGGAACATTAATCCCTTAGTGACTAAGCTAAATAAGCAGATAATCGATGAATTTCAGCTATCGATGGAAGATTATTTGGTTCCAATATATTCGACCTCCATCCAGAAAGTAACTGCTAGAAAAGAATTAACCAAGGTTCAGGTCTATGAACAGGACCTAAAGCAATGGCAAAAACAGTTGAATAATAATGTCATCGACAGTCTGCGCAAAGCACTAGTAAGCTATTCCGAGCATATATTCAGCTTTACTAGTAGCAAATCTATTTCTCCTAATTATTTACCGTCACTAGATGAGATTGAAGAACCAATCTGGACGATGATGAAGGCCATAATTAGATACGAATCACCCTTGTTACTAGACATTTGTGGTGAGACGAATATTGAGGGCTGGTGGTTAAGGCATCGATCATTAGAGTGTTCTCAGCAGTTTATCTCTTTACTCCGTTCTGCCAGAAGGGGTAGCTTCACGACGGCAGATTGTACTCGGTTATTATCATTTTCGGATGAAACATTTGGGGAACTGTGGAACGATTTAAAGGAGAGTATCGCTGTCTATCGAAGCTCAGGTGTCACGTGCTATATGCTTCCAAAAAGAGTGCTACGCACTATCTATGCTGAACACCTCACGCTACTCTCGACAACTGCACAACAAGCTGAATATTTTAGCTCACTTGAAAAGTTTATAACGGAAATTGAGCAAGTTCTTAGGCAATATTTACTTGTCAGTTGCAGCTTGATCTTTGGCCCACACCACATACGAATGAAACACTATCCTGAAAATATAAGGAAATATATAACGAAGAAACTACCATCGCAATCTACCTCATATGAGGGCTATAATGAGTTTGAGAATCTTAATAGAGGTCAATACAGGTCAATATTTCAAGAGTCTAGGCAATCAACGCCTTTCTATAGGTACATTATCCGACCAGTTATTTTAAAGTGGAGTAGCCAAGACCTCAACGCATTCTTTGAATTGTTTGGTGATATGAACATCATCACAAGTCATAAGAAGCTTAGTTCGACAGAGGACACCAAGAAAGATTTATCATCTTTCTTCAGGCTGGCTTGTAGACTAATTACGAATATGTCTGACCGTCTGAAGTCACTTTTAATGATAGACAGCATCATCTTGGCTAACGATACAGCCACTATGGTCATATTTGGTACTCCGCCTGAAGCTTACCATAGTGTTGGAAGAGAGGTAA
>CAYVML010000286.1:0-2485 GCA_964452475.1 uncultured Dehalococcoidales bacterium | reverse complement strand
ATACTGGACTATCAGATAATGAGCGCATAAAATAAGATACATGGAGGGATTTAGAATGGAATATCGCAGGCTTGGATACTCTGGGCTTAAAGTCTCTGAAATTGGGCTGGGGGGTAATAACTTCGGCGGAAGGTCCGATACAGAACAATCCATTAAGGTTATTAACGATGCCCTGGAGATGGGTATTAATTTCATTGATACCGCTGAGCTGTACGCTAACGGAAGGTCTGAGGAAATAGTAGGTCAAGCGTTAAAAGGAAAACGTTCTCAAGTTATTATTGCCACGAAATTTGGCTACAAACGCACATTAACTCCTGCCCAGCAAGGCGGCTCGCGAGATTATATTATGAGAGCAGTGGAAGCAAGTTTGAGACGCCTTAACACGGACTATATCGACCTGTACTATATCCACTGGTACGATTCAGTAACCCCCATCCTGGAAACCTTGCGTACACTGGACAACCTGGTTCGAGCCGGTAAAGTGCGTTATATAGCATGCTCCAACTTTGATGCCTGGCAGCTTAATGATGCCTGGTGGACCTCCAAAGCTCACAACCTGGAACCCTTCATTGCAGTACAACCGAAATACCATATGCTTTACCGCAGCATCGAGAAGGAGTTGGTTCCCTGTTGCGAAGCCCATGGTATCGGAGTAATACCATGGGGACCACTCGCCAGCGGTTTCCTTACCGGTAAATATCACCGTGGCCAGGCGATACCTGCAGAGATGCGGCTTGCAAAGCCCTTTTCAATCTATAATGACATCGTCACCAATGATAACTACGACAAACTGGAAAAACTGGAATCCTTTGCCAAAGAGCGTGGTCACAGCGTCGGAGAACTTGCCATAGCCTGGCTACTCTCTTATCCATGGTTAGGTTCAGTTATCGCTGGAGTAATGAATTTTGAGCAATTATCAGCCAATGTGGCTGCAGCCGATTGGAAACTAACTGCTGAAGACAAAGTCGAAATAGATAAACTAATCTAACCCGGACGTTTAATAAAAGCCTGTTTAGCTGATTGTAGAATCGTCCAGACCACGTATAGTATGGACTGCACACTATGATTGGACAGAACCTGTTGGGAGCGCCTAGCAGGTGTATTGCAAAATTCCTTTCCAGTTTGAAAAAGTATTAGCTATCTGCAACAATACAGGCTGAATTCTGGTGGCACTACCGCCGGTACTTGCTTCCCAGGGAAACACAATCTAAAGGAGTTCCAGCACATGGATGATATTACATTGATTGCTATGAATACCGACTCGCAGGAGATTCCAATAGAGGTTGAAGCTGATGCAGTAGGTGTAGCTTCGCTTGAAAACGTAGCTCATGAAAAACTGGTAGCAGATACGCTGAAATTGCTACCGGAGACGAAATCAATAATAGTGATGGCAATGGAGATATTTCCCGAGATTCTGAGCCAGACCAGGCCGGAAAGAACCACAGGGCAGGTCTCGATGAACGATATGTATACCACTCACCTGGCGTATATCAACAGCCGCCTTACAAAAGCAGCCTACGATATTGCTCATGCCTGCCGCAGTAATGATATGAAGGCATTTCCACTGCCTGCCATAGGATGTCCCACCGATACGAGGTTTTTACAAGCCGCCTTTTCTTATAAGTCTGCAGCCTTGGCTGTAGGCCTTGGATATATCGGAAGAAATTGTCTGCTGCTTACCCACGATTTCGGGCCACGGGTACGGCTCTCCTGCTGTCTTACCGAGGCACGTTTCAAACCCCTCGAGAAAAAGACTATCACCAACATCTGTACCGACTGCAATATCTGTATAAAAGGATGTCCTGCAGGTGCACTGCAAATGCCAGAGGATGAGGCACCCTTCTCTATCAACAGATTCGCCTGTGCTTCATTCCGCTACGCCGCCGGTGGTTGCGCCGAGTGCATGCGACTCTGCCCCGCCGCTTAATAAGCACAGTCCTTTTACGCATTAAAAGGATTTCACAATATCCTTTATGTTGAGAACCTCTATCTCCCGGACTCGCTTCAGTGACTCATCGTTGGTTACAAACGCCTGTACCCCTTTCAGTATTGCAGTGGCAAGCTGTATTGCATCAGGCGCCCTGACCCTATATTTTGCCCTGATAATTGCAGCCAAGTCAGTAACTTGTGCATCAACAGAGACAACTTCAAGATGTGGAAACCTTTCCAGCACCATTTTATATCTATCCACCATCAGCTTATTGTTTCTCCTCTCAGGAGCCACAAGGATTTCAAGCCGGGTGATAACCGAAGTCTTTCCCTCTATTACGCCATCTTCTACCAGACCAAAAAGAGCTCTGGTAAAAGGTATATATTCATTATTTCCCTCAAAATGATAGATAAAAATCATGGTATCTATACCCATGACAGAATAGTTGCTCAGAAAGTCCCGACACTTATTCTCTATTCCTCCCATGATTCCCTTTCCTTCTTCATATATTCAACAGCGTCGGTTTCGTTCCAGATATCTTTTCCCAACCCCTGC
>CAYVML010000285.1:0-2486 GCA_964452475.1 uncultured Dehalococcoidales bacterium | reverse complement strand
TATTCAATCGAAGCATGGTCTTAGAATTAATTATTTCGTTACACATTTCATTATTTGAATAAGGACAAACCTATTAGGATCCTTATGAAAAATAGCTTGTCCCGGCAGACAAGTTCTTATATATACTGGACAAGCAGACTGTCCGAAAAATGGAGGTGAGGTGATACCCTGATTACTCTGTAATTTTAAGGGTGGTTTTAGTCTAAATAGATACGGATGATCTCATTTTATTAGTGAATTTTGAGTTGGTGACTTTTAATCAGGCTGTCATAGATCCGCTACTCCACATGGACTGCTTACCAATTAAGGAATGAAGAAACATATGGGCAGCAAGATAAAGAAAGTTTCTTTTTACAGCAATATACTCACCAAACTTAGCCGAGGTCATCGGCTGGAGAGTAAACCCAGCTAAAGTGCTTCTTGTAGCGTTCCAGTATGGCGATAGTTTTCATGCCTAAAAACCCCAGTAACACAGCATTACGTATGACATTTAGATGGTTGAAAGCATATGCTATAACCTAAAGTCTAGCCTGGTAGTAGTGGCCTAGTGACTGATGGTGCCGCTCTCGAAATCTGTTAGCAGGTGTCCTAATGAGTGGTGTTAGATATAAATTAGAATTTTTGTGTCAACCCCTCCAAACCTGTTTTGATCGTAGAATACCAGTAAGTTACGTTGCGCTTTACTCCGTCTATTAGTAAATTATTGGCAAAATATTAACTTCAGTTTAAAAGTTAGTGCTGAAATTATAGGTACCGTTCCAAATTAATGGATAGAATGAAGGAATGAAGAGGTAATTTAATTCTCTACCACAAACTTTAGAACGGTACCTATTTCTAAAGGGTCTTGACACTCTAGCTCAGATAGTTGAGATATCTTAGTTCTATTGGTATACTATTCTCTGACAGCGCTGGATAATAACGGAGGAAATTGTCGTGAGCTACATAGAGACACTCAGGAGATGCGAGTACTTCAGGGAGCTCACCGATTATGATCTCAAGTTAATAGAGAAGGCCTGTCACAGAGAAGAGTATGATGAAGGGGGAATTCTTTATCACGAAGGGGATGAGGCTAAGAATCTACGTATAGTGGAGAAAGGGAAGGTATCTATACGGATAGAGGAAGGGCTAACTAAGCCGCTAACTGTCTGTATTGTTTCTGACGGAGGGGCCTTCGGCTGGTCTGCCTTGGTGAAACCCCATCTGTTTACGGCTGGAGCTAAATGCCTCGAAAAGACTAGTATTATTGTTATTTCCGGTGCTGAGATGCTTCGGATGTGTCGAGCTGACACTCGCCTTGGTGAAATAGTAATGGAAAATTTAGCTTACCTTATTTCTACCAGACTCAGGCATGCAAGGCAACAGATACCAACTCAAACTCAGCCCTGGTAGTTAGGACCTGCCCCAACAGTTGTACCACTTATCAAGTTAGTGCCAAAGCAGTGGTCTTGCCCGGCAGGCAAGTCCTTATATATACTGGACAAGCAACCTGTCATAAAATTGGAAGTAAGTTGATAACCCTGATTACTCTGCAATATTGAGGGTGGTTTTAGTCAAATTAGCTACGGCAAAACTTAATTTCACTTAAATATTAATCTAGTGACTTTTAACCAGGGTGTTGTGGGTTCGAGACCCACACGGCCTACTCTTTCTTGAACATAACAAAGCTAATCCATAGCTAACGGAAACCACCCTAAATCCGGGTGGTTTTCATTTTTAACGCACTCACGATACCCTGATTCTTTCAACTAGTTTTTTGGAAACTCATCTCATTACTTGTCTGGCAGTCAAATATTAAGCAAAGGGAACTGAGTATAACTTCAAAAGCCCGTACTAACGCCTTGTCTATCTCTTTCACATAGAGAATATATATAAACTATCCGCTGGAATCTACAGCCAATTGTTACCCATGTGGTTAGCAAGCATATACTATTGACTTTAACATAATATCAAGGTATAACCACTGATTATTCATGAGAAGGGAAAAAACAGGAGCATTAACTATATTATGCTTAAGTGTACCGAAGATCTAAAAAGAGTGGTCATTAATGCAGTGTCACCAGAAATAGATTGTGGTCTCTTCCCTGCAAAAAGGAGCATTGGTGATAAAGTAATCGTAGAAGCCGATATTATTGCAGATGGCCATGATAAGCTCCACGCTGTTCTCTTATATCGCAAAGATAAAGATAGCAAATGGAACGAGGTATCAATGAAATTCCTTGAGAATGATCGCTGGTATGGTAGTTTTACAGTGATCAGTCTAGGACGGTATCAATATACAATCCAAGCTGGGGTAGACAGATTCGAATCATGGAAAGAGAAACTAACCAGGAAATTAAAAGCAAGGCAGGAAACCTATGTTGATTTCCTGGAAGGAGCTCTCCTTATAGAAGAACTACTTAAACAGATAGCCAATCAAGACACTGCTGTCCTAAGTGAAGCTATAAACTCCTTACGCTCTAAAGATAGTTCAAGAGCAATTAAAACAA
>CAYVML010000284.1:0-2487 GCA_964452475.1 uncultured Dehalococcoidales bacterium | reverse complement strand
CTCGGATAGCGTGAATATTTTGGATAAAGTAGTTGATGGATATATTTATTTCAGTAGTCATACCAACGTATAAAGAAAAGGCCAATATTACGTCTCTTGTGGAGAAAGTGCACGCTAATTTGTCGGATGAGAATTATGAAATTCTGTTTGTCGATGATAACAGCCAAGACGGTACCGTTGATTTGATTGAGAAGCTGTCAAGTAAATACCCGGTGCGGCTTATCGTCAGACGTAATGAGCGTGGACTGGCTTCCGCTGTGGTTCATGGCTTCAGACATTCCCGCAGCGAATTAGTGGCAGTGATGGATGCTGACCTCCAGCATCCGCCTCAGGTGCTAGGAGAGATGCTCCAGGTTGTCCGAAATGGTGCCGACCTTGCCATAGCCAGCCGGTACGTGGCCGGAGGAAGCTGTGAAGGCTGGAGCTTTATCCGCAGGATTATTTCTAAAGGTGCCATTTTTCTCGCCCATCTTTTACTAGCACGCACCAGACATATCAATGACCCGATGTCCGGTTATTTTTTATTCAGAAGATCAGTTCTAGACGGTGCAGACCTTAAACCAGCCGGGTATAAGATACTTTTAGAAGTGTTAATAATGGGGAAATCCCAAAAGGTGATTGAAGTGCCCTATCGTTTCCTCGTCAGGGAAAGAGGAGAGAGTAAGTTAAATGCCCGTCAGCAAATCGACTATCTGAAGCATGTGCTAAGTCTGATGAAAAGAACGGGCGAGCTGGTCAGGTTTCTCAAATTCTGCATGGTGGGAGCCAGCGGGGTGCTGGTTAATGAAGGGCTGCTCTGGATATTAAAAGAATTCGTCACTTTACCGTTGGCTCTCTGTTCCGCTATCAGTATTGAAACTTCAATAATGTCCAATTTTCTCCTCAATGATTTCATTACCTTTTCTGATCGCCGGGTAACCGGGACAGGGTTTTTCCTGCGTCGGCTCGGGAAGTTTTATGCCGTCAGTCAGATTGGACTGGTCATTAACATGGGAGTTCTGCTCTTACTTACAAATGTCTTTGGCTTGCACTATCTGTTATCAAACCTGGTAGGTATTGGTTCTGCCATGATATGGAATTATCTGGCCAATCTCGGGTGGACATGGAGGTAGTTAAAAGATTCATCTTGAAGGCTGGCAGATGGGAATATGCCGTTCTCTGCTTACTAGTAATCTTGAACCTGGCCATTCATTTCACCATTATTAATAACCCGCCTGAAGTTGTCTTTGATGAAGTATATTACGTCGAAGATGCCCAAAATATCCTGGAGGAGCACACTACCACGCGATTAGAACATCCCCCTCTTGGTAAGTTGCTCATTAGCTCTGGGATAGCTGTCTTTGGTGATAATCCGGTTGGTTGGCGAACTTTGCCTATTCTTTTCGGCACGGCCAATATCGTCCTACTTTACCTTATATGCCGCCGTCTGCAGATGTCTTGGACGGCATCGAACATCGCCGTTTTCTTGTTAACCTTTGAGAACCTGAGTTTCGTACATGGGAGCATTGCCATGCTCGATGTTTTTAACCTAACTTTTATGCTTTTATCATTCTGGTTTTACCTCAGGCGTAGCTATCCCCTCTCCGCTGTATCAGTAGCCATAGCCTCGCTAATTAAGTTAACCGGCGTTTTTGCTATGGGAGTGATATTTCTGCACTGGCTGATAACCAGACGAACCGGAAAAGTACGATTTATAGCCTCAATGGCTCTGGCGCCACTTGTTTTCCTTCTCCTGATGCCCATATTTGAATTCGCCATTTACCACCATGGAACGAGCCTTATCTCAGGCATACGGGAAATGATAAACATAAGCCTCAGCCTGACTTCTTCCACGGTCACACAACCTTTTGCGACTCCCCCCTGGATATGGCTACTAACGCCGAAGGTGATGCCATATTCCTATAGTCCTCACTATTTCGGCGCCATCAGTTTTAATCTTTGGGTTCTCATCATTCCAGCTTTTCTCTACATGACGTTTAGGGGGGTTAAAAAAGACCAAGCCGGGCTTTTCGGTGCCGTATGGTTTGCTGGCACTTATCTGGTCTGGATTTTCATCACTTTGATAACGGACAGGGTGACCTATATTTATTACTTCTATCCTGCGGTCGGGGCTATCTGTATCGGATTAGGCATTGGATTATCGAAACTTGTTGATTTCTGGAAGAAAAGGCGGGATGGCAAGCTCAGGTGGGTTGCCATAATGTTTGTGATTTTTTTTCTGCTGCTGCACCTTGGAGTTTTTATCACCTTGGCACCGGTAAATCCCTGGCCGGTCGAGAGGTTATTAATTCCGTTGATGTAGTCAGTAGCCAGCTTTGGCAAGTGGAGACAGTAAACGTTGTAAATAAATGACGAGGAAAGCTATAAGTACCCAACTAAAGCTCAATGGCCAGAACAAAACTGTTGTTCAGCATTCATTTGCTGACTGGATATGTGGGCCATTGTGGACTCGAACCACAGACCCCGGTCTTATCAGGACCGTGCTCT
>CAYVML010000283.1:0-2489 GCA_964452475.1 uncultured Dehalococcoidales bacterium | reverse complement strand
GTTATTAAAAGTGGCTAGAATGTCAAAGGTATATTCTACTCCTGAATTACCGGTTACTTTGCCCTGCTCCTCTACCTTGTAGCCCAGGTCTCTGAGTGATTTCAGTAACTGGTCTTTCGTTTCCCAGCCAGACTGCTTTCCTCCTTTTGGGATCAAAGCTAGTGGAGAAGCGAGAAATTCACGCAAGCTATCAATATCGAATACTCGTATTTTTTGACCTGTGGCAAAGCGGGAAGCTATTGAGTCGAGTCTGGGTAATGCCAGGAGAATTTTGTATCTGACGCTACAGTCATACGATTTGTCATCAAAGGCAAACACTTCACTCAGCCCTATATCCTTGTTATCCTCTTCTTTAACGATATCAATGGCAACGGTATGGGAAATGAAACCATTATTGCTGTGTGCCAGAATTTCAAAGGAGTGTTCAGCGCCGGACTTTCCTATAAGCCTTGCTTCTTGCTCAACATCGTAACCTTGTTTGCTGAGCCGTTCAATAAACTGACTCTTGAGTTGTTCTATTTGCTTATCTTCTAATTGTTGTAACATATTCTTCTACTGTATTGCTACTCACATCTAGATTTAATGTTAGCATAATAGGTGACGTTGTCAAATATGACTTTTGTACTAGAAGCAATTTGTTTTCTGCTGTGGTATTGACAAGATGAAGGAAATAGCTGACAATAGCTACAATGGTAGAAAGGGCATATAGAATATTATCGGTATGCATGACCGTTGCTGTGCTGCTGTCTCTCTTTTTTATAAGTACCAGTAATGGAGTGACTTCAGCCAGTCCTGATAAACTGAAGTGGTCTGTTGTGGATACTCCCAGCGGTAAAGATAAAGTAGTACTGAACCCCAGCGAAATCAATACCTTTATTATTGGCTCAGATTATGAAACATTTTACGCTCTAGATATCTCTGGGTGGCATGATGATGATAAGGATGATTTTGTTGACACTGGCGAGATTGGCAGGGTTTTTAAGTCAACTGATGCCGGCCTTAGCTGGGATGATGAATTAACGGAGATACTTCAAGAGAATGAAGCTCTATTGCCTGCCTGGGATATTGCGGTTGCACCTGGTGATAGCGATTTAGTGGCTGTAGTTACTGACAACAGGCAGGAGGTTTATGTTTCCGAGTATGGCGGAGAGGTTGAGGATGGTATTGAAGAGGTCTGGGTTAGTACACAGATTTCAAGTGCTCCGGGGTGGGACCCCAATCTGCTTATCTCCGATATCGCCATTTCTCCGCAGTATGATGGCGATAAGCGCGATATCGCCATAGGGACGCGCAGACCAGATAGTGCCACCGGTGGAGATGTCTGGGTGTTGGAGTCGAATATTTTTGGAGGCTGGAAGGCTCAGAACCTGGATATGGATGTGAGCTCAGTTCGATTTTCACCCAGCTACTCGAGTGATAGGGCTTTACTGGTAATAGCAAGCGATGATGAGAGCACCTACCTGTGTACAGGCATCAGGTATATAGAGGAAAACGAGACTGATTGGGAAGTAACTGAACCCAGTAAGGTAGAGATAAGCACAGGCACTGACCTTTCGCCAGGGGAAGGAGAAATAATAAGTGCTAATCTGTCATTACCTTCAAATTATTATTACCAGGAAGGGGCCCCTGAAAAACGTGTTGTGTATGCTGCTTATTGGTCAGACTCAGATGCTGATGATGTCTACCGTATCGAGGACACGGACGTTTACAGGTTGGAGGTAAAGGATGGGAAAAAGGCTTCTATAGCATCTATTGATTACTGGGGAAGCTTTAGTGGTGGTGAATTGCTGGTAGGAGAGGTACTGGCGGGAGGAGATCCTACTGGAGCCCTGATTCACTTTTGTAGTGACCCGGAGGAATCTCTTCCAGAATGGCAGGAACCCGATAAAGCACCTACCGGGGGAGTCATTTCGGGGAATGCGAATGCGGTAGTCCTCTGGGGAAATAGTAGCAATATGGCTTATTGTGGAACCAGCAGTAACTATGTAACCAGCGCTGCTGGCTGGGCTGATATGACCTTTGGACCCTGGCGTGGCGAGGAGTTTGACGAAAGCGCCTTTTCTCTGACTGAAGATGGTTGTGTTAGCTGGAACCAGCTAAGTCTTATTGATACGGAAATAAAAAACCTGTGTGACTATCTGCTCTCTTTTGACCGGGAAACGCTGTATCTTGCTTCTACAGGGAGTGGGTTTGACAGTCTGTGGCGGAGTGAAAGCAGTTCCCTGGGGAAAAGCTGGCAGCGGGTGTTGTGTTTCGATGGGGGTAGCGATGACATTATTTTGAGGGTTGCTGAAGAGGAAGCCACCAATAAGGATTTGTTATTCCTAGCAGTGAGAGATAGTGATGACGCTAGATACTCGGATGACAGGTGGCAGACTTGGAAATCAATTCGCAGTTGCCCGGATATTAGCGATATGGCTGTCGTAGATGATGAATTGCTGTATATCCTGGATGATAACCTGGTAAATAAAGGAGTCTGGGATCCAAGG
>CAYVML010000282.1:0-2492 GCA_964452475.1 uncultured Dehalococcoidales bacterium | reverse complement strand
CCCCAAAATTCCATTTCATCAATCTCTCCAACACCCTCTGGCTTTTCGGAAAAGATCAGGTCAAATACTGCTAATCCCTCGGTTTTAAAAGTCTCAGTCAGAGAGTTTTTTATAGTAGTGATTATATGCTCCAAATCATCACTACTAAATTTAGTTGAAATTGAATAATCTAGGTCTATTGATGCTCTACCAGATAGCTGATAGACTATATCGATAGCGTTGCCGCCCTTTAATACAAGCTGTTCCATCAAATAATCATCGGAGACCATAGCAATAATGGTAAGTCTTTTTATTCTCTCGATTAAATTTACGTCCATAATTGTATTAGACTCAGTAATGAATTGTGTTTATGATAATGTATAGATATGTCTTTAGCAAGGTCACCAAGAATGAAGAGCTATATTGATAAAACTTATAGCAGAAAAACGATTTGATAATAGTGACGATGGACAAGTATAAAACAGTGAACCGACAGAGAGAAAGTAATGTAATTTCTGCTAACCGTTTGCTAACGCATGAAAACAAATAGGGAAATATGATACGGTAGTTTACGCACAAAATAGTATATCGTTAACAAGATAGCAATACGAATTTGAGCGTGAAAACACGCAGAGGACAACTAGAGGTAAATTTCGAGAGTGGCACCATCAACCACTCGGACACCTCTCCCAGCTATATGATTGTGTAAACCTAACTTTACATTTTTAGTTATTGCTAATATTTTACTAATACATGATATTTTATTATTGGGGAACATCCCTGGCAACGTTATCATTATGCTTTACCTGTACCATTTCGTCAACAGAATTAGGATAATATATTAGTTTGGAAAAAGTAATTGAGTGAAACTTTGACCTGCCCTTAAAAGGGATACCACTTGTTAAGTTAGTGTAGCCGGTATACTTACCTCATCGAAACCGCCAGGTCAGCGTCAGTGGTAATACCCCCATCCGTAAGGGCTTCAGCAATTTCATCGTCTGTCATGCCGAGGATTTCTTTAAATACATATTCGTTATGTTCACCCAAAAGCGGTCCCGTTTTCCAGTTACCTTCCACTTTCGACAGCTTGAAACCATGGGTATAGTAAGTGTGCTCATCCATTACCGAGTGCGGGAGCTTGCGTAGGAAACGTCGATGCCTTACCTGGGGGTCGTTGAATACATCTTTGATAGTTGATACCACATGACACGGCACTCCTGCCGCCTGCATGCTAGCTTCCACCTCCTCGGCCATATGACTTATCGTCCATTTACCTACAAGCTCATTAAGCTCAACTTCGTTTTGTTTCCTTGATAACAATGAAGCAAACTTGGGATCTCCTGTCCACTTTTGGTCGATTACCTTGCAGAACGCCTGCCATTCCGCATCCTCAAAGACTGTGATAGCACACCAGCGATCATCACTTTTACAGGGGAAAACACCGTGGGGAGCAGCGTAAGGGAAGGAGTTGCCATTACGAGTTGCAGGATGTCCATTGGCTATGTAATCCATGACCACCGGGGCGATATTCTGGATACCACACTCGCATTGTGATATATCCAGGTGCTGGCCACGCCCGGTACGGCGGCGATATTCTAAAGCGGTCAGAAGGCCTACACCCACATAGCGTGATGCAAGCGCGTCGACAAAAGCTACCGCATGTGGCGATGGCTCCCGATCTGGCCAACCGGTGAGATGGATAATGCCCGCCATCGCTGAGGCATGGAAACCATACCCGCCGAACTTCGCCAGGGGACCTGTCTGTCCCATCTGACAGGTACTCACGTAAATGAGATCAGGTCTTACTTTACTTACATTCTTGTAGTCGAGGCCCCACTTGGCCATGGTTCCTGGCGTGAAGCTTTCAGCTAATACGTCCGCCCACTTAATCAGCCTCCAGGCAATAGCTAGTCCACTAGGTTTGTTTAAATCAATGCTTACACTATATACGGGACCGTTGGCCTGGGAAAACCACGGTGAACGATTTACCTCCTGGATATTGTGGTCAAGGGGACGTGACTGCCTCATAGTATCAATCCGCCGGTGACTCTCGATTCTTACTACTGTCGCCCCCCAATGTGCCAGATATCTGATACCCATCGGGCCTACGCCTATCCAGGCTAAACTGGCAACCTTAGTTCCCTCTAGTGGCATAATTTTTCCCATTTCAAAATCCTTCCCGGCCAATTATACTGGTGGTACCATCACACTAATGGCTACCCTTCCTTACACATCTGTCAAAGTAGACTATGCACTCCTCAGCCAGTCTATTGATAAAACCTAAATTACTCCGGTACTCTTAAGAATATCTAATTCTTCGCTGTTGTAACCTAATTCTTCTTCGTATATATCTAGATTATGCTCTCCGATGAGGGGGGCACGCCTTCTGATTACTCCTGGAGTCTCGCTAAAATTCCTAAAAAGTCCACAGTAAGTAAGATTGGCATCCAGTTCATCATGCTCAACCTCAACCCACAAATTGCGGGCCATCCACTGCTCTGAATTGAAAAAAT
>CAYVML010000281.1:0-2492 GCA_964452475.1 uncultured Dehalococcoidales bacterium | reverse complement strand
TTCCTTGCTTTTTTAAAAAGATTTCGCGCCAGGTTCAATTTATCGTCCTCAACCAATGACTTCCCTATATTCCTTCCCTGAGCTTTGAGAAGTGTGGCTATCATACCACCGCCAATAAGCATAACATCGACTTTATCCATCATATTTTGTATTAAGCCCATCTTATCACTGATTTTTGCCCCACCTATTACACAGGCGAAGGGGTGCTCTGGATTGTGCAGCAATTTACTCATTGCACTTAACTCTTTCTCCATGAGAAAACCAGCGACGGCAGGGAGATATTTAGCAACTCCAACAGTAGATGCATGGGCTCTGTGGGCAGTTCCAAAGGCGTCGTTAACATAGACGTCAGCTAATTTAGCCAGTTCGTGTGCAAAACCATCCTCGTTTAATTCTTCCTGTGGATAAAAACGCAAGTTCTCCAGTAATAAAATATCTCCCTCTCTTAGTTTTTCTACCTCGTTATGTACTGCGAAGCCTATACAATAGGGTACTGTAGCGACAGGTATTTTTAAGAGAGCTGACAGGTGTTCTGCTAGAGGCTTTGTTCGTAGCTCCTCGATTATTCTCCCCCCAGGTCTTCCTAAATGAGAACAAAGTATTATCCTGGCTTTGCAATCAATTAGATATTTTATGGTAGGTAATGATGCTTTTATACGGCTGTCATCGCTGATAGCACCGGTATTACTATCTATTGGGACATTATAATCAACCCTAACTAGAACCCTTTTCCCGGTGATATTTACATCCCTGATAGTTTTTTTTATCATTTCCTTTTTTCCTTAGTAGTCACGTTTCACCAAGAAATGTACCATGTTTAATAGTTCATCCCGCCTGGTTACTTCAATCTCGATATTTTCAAGCTTTGTAAGAGCCTTCTTATAGTATTGCTGTTCTAACTTCTGAGAATAAGTCTTGGCTCCCACCCGATTTATTATTTCTGCTATCTTTCTCACATCCTGGTCTTCAGTTATTTTTTGTGAATAGAATTGTTCAAGCTCCTGTCTGTCTTTACCGGTACTATTATTCAGCGAATAAACTACAGGTAGAGTTTTCTTTTTTTGTAAGATGTCACTTTTTACTGGCTTACCTATTTTCTCTTCTATGCCCCAGATGCCTAATATATCATCAGCAATTTGATAAGCCATACCTAAGTCCCTGCCGAATTCATAAAAGCGGTCAACTAGTTCTTCATTCTCTGTGCCCAGGCAGGCTCCAAGGGCGGTAGATGTAGCTATTAACCCCGCAGTTTTTTTCATTATCATACTAAGGTAATTCTCAATACTGATATTGCAGTTGCTTTCGTAAACCATATCCAGGTATTGTCCTTCGCATAGATTGAGACAAACTTCACTTAATAGTCGCAGCGAGCGTATAACTTTCGTATCGTTTATATTATTATCATGCAACCTTAGCAAAGCCAGATAAGACATAGTAAACATAGCATCACCAGCGTTTATAGCCTGTGGCTGGCCCCATATTGTCCATACAGTAGGTCGCTGTCGACGACTATGGCTATTATCTTGAATATCATCATGAATAAGCGAGAAATTGTGAATTAGTTCTAGTGATGCAGCGGCCGGCAGTACCTCTTCCAACAACTCCCCTCCAGTTGCTTGATAGCAAAGTAGACAGAGTATAGGGCGAATTAATTTACCGTGGTAACTCTTAATGGAGTGACCGGTCATGTCCTGCCACCCTAGATGGTATTGCAACATGTCATAGAGAGCTAAGGGTTTATGGCCAACAATACTTCTTAACTCATCCTCTATTTTGTTCTGGCAGGATGCATATTTTTTCAGGAAATCATTATCATTATTTTCGCCTATCAAAGTCTCTTTATGGTAATGATTAAGAGAAAGGCTTGTCAACAAAGACGATTCACTACAGTAGCTTGAGAAAGTTCTTTCTCTAGAATATAATTAGCAGTTAAGTGTTTCGAGTGCTAATTATGTTTGAGGTCACAATTTAAACTGCCTTACCGGCTCCCTTGTCTGATTGGCTCTGCTGATAAGAATGGCGAGTTTAAAATTATGACTCCTCAACGAGAAAACGAAGCAGCACCGGACATATAGTTTAGCCTGTCAGCAGAATAAGAGCCAAAGGAGAAAGATTAATGCCTATTTATGAATATCAGTGTTTGAGTTGTAAACAGAGATTCGAGCTTAAACAGGGATACTCTGACAAAACAACGGTAGCTTGTCCGGTTTGCCAGGGAATTGCCCATCGTCTCTTTTCTCCTGTTCCGATTGTATTTAAAGGCTCAGGATTCTATATTACCGACTCTAGAAATAAAAGCGCAACATCTAAGGACAAATAATAATCATGAAACTACTTACTTTTATTGGAGTAAATTAGATAGAACCTTCGCGGGCATTCCATAGATGGTATTGATAAACTATGGTACACTTTTTCCAGACAGGTCCCTGTAGCTCAGTTGGATAGAGCGGCTGCCTTCTAAGCAGCGGGTCGTGGGTTCGAATCCCTCCAGG
>CAYVML010000280.1:0-2510 GCA_964452475.1 uncultured Dehalococcoidales bacterium | reverse complement strand
ACTGCAGCCCAGGAAAGAGAACTCTCAGGTAAGATTGAGCAAGAAAGGTACCTAGGGAAGCTTGAAAAGAAATACAAACGGTATTTTACGGCTACTGAGGTTATAATAGACTTAATAACCCGACTGTGCAAGGCTTATCCCTTTATTGAAGTGATAGAAGAGCAATTAGAAATCAATCGTTCCCGCAGTATGGTAGAAACAATTACAGATCCAACCTTTCATGCTGCCGTAGACAACAAGCTAGCCCTGGCATTAATAGCAGCAACTGCCGAAAGAACAGATAAAGGTATTGCCTCAGCAGAGGAAACAATCATTAACCTTTCTCTGATGAGCAATCTATTACCACAACAAGCACTGGATATCATTGGAACCGATGCCTCCTGGCAGGAAGTAAAGGTCCTGTTAAATAATGAAGACTTTCAATCACAACTCCGTTCATATGACAACGAATTCAAGAAACATTTTGTTAAAGTAAGGGCTGAAGCGCGAAAGGCAAAAGATCACCTCATTGCATCAAATTTACGCCTGGTCGTTAGCATTGCCAAGAAATATATTGGCCATGGTATGTCACTACTTGACCTTATCCAGGAAGGGAATATCGGCCTCATGCGAGCCGTAGATAAATTCCAACATAGAAAAGGTTATAAATTCAGCACTTATGCTACCTGGTGGATTAAACAAGGTATTACACGCTCTATAGCAGACCAGTCTCGCACTATTCGTATCCCTGTGCACATGGTAGAGACAATCAATAAACTTCTGCGAAGAATACGAGTATTAACCCAGGAACTGGGGCGTGAGCCCAGTTATCAGGAAATCGGTAAGGAATTGAATCTGGGTTCAGAGAGGGTGGAGGAGATCATGGACCTGTTCCATCATGAACCGATATCGCTTGAAACACCTATTGGTGAAGATGAAGACAGTCTCCTGGGTGACTTTGTAGAGGACCATAACAGTCCAGCGCCAATGGAAGTTGCTTCTAATCAATTGCTTAGAGAGCAAATAGACCGGGTACTTGACGAACTTACTCCACGGGAGAAAAGAGTCATACAACTCAGGTTCGGTCTTGAAGGTGGACATACCGAAACATTAGAAGAAGTAGGGCAAAAATTTAACCTGACAAGAGAAAGAGCCCGGCAAATCGAGGCAAAAGCTTTACGCAAATTACGCCACCGAAGCCTTAGCAGAAATTTTCGAGATTATTTAGGGTAAATCTTTATGAAAGAAAAGGCGGGAGGTGGATTAACTTCTCGATGGATATCTATCCGCTAAAGGGTTTTACATTGCTAAACATCAAATGATGGAGTACGACAATGTTTTCCTGTCTATGTATAGTCAGAAATCTATCGGCTGAGCGACATTTTTTAACTATTCGATGGTAAAAAATAATAGTCTGCCAACATCAAAGCTACAATAATTTGACAGGGCATCTTATTAATGTTAGCTTTATCAATGTCCTGAGTAATCGGACAAAGTTCCAGATGGTACAACCCAGCACTAAGGAAGCTAAAGCTAGAAAAGGTTAGGATTGAGGTTCAAGCCCAAGTAAGGCCAAGCAGAGGAAGTGGTGAGAGTATCTCTGGAAAGTAGCGAGGTTACTCAGGGCGTTTTTATACCATGAATCCGGTTCATATCTTAATGCTATTTACCATATATTGAACCTGCTGTTGGCTGTGAAGAATAAGAGATATCCATCCTCTGACTTGATTTTCCCCAAGATAACGGTAATCATGACTAGCTGATAGAATTGCGATATCGTTTTTAAATAGCAATTTAAACCGAATGCTTTAGCTTAGTTAACAAGTAAGATATCATTAATCAATTCTGTCGATATACCTCTAATGCTAAAAATATTGAATATGAATGAAGCTACGAAGAATGGTCCTTAAATCAATGTCATATTATCTTTGTACCACTGAACTTAAACTGGTTGGTCTTTCAGTGTTAATTCATTGCTGCTATGGTGGGGTGATGAGACCATCGGTGTTCATATACAGCCAGTAGCCGTATGTCGGCTCCATATTGGTGAAGGTGCTGGCAGGGTTACCATTCGTCCACCATAACCAGCCGCCATTATCCCAGCAGTAGGGCATGGTATACTTCCCAACCACGCTGGCCAGGTAGCTCTCGGGCGCCATGTCACTTGTTGAGGTAAAGCCAATCATGTCCCACCCGGTGAGAACTGGATAGTCTGCTCCTGGGTGTCCGGCCTCCGTGCCGTGAACGGTAAGGGTGTCGGCTGCGGTGGTATAGAACCAGTACCCGCGTCCATCTTCCATGGTATTCAGCGTGCTTGCCGGGGAGCCGTTCCACCACATCCAGGATTCAGTGGTGGTATTGAAGGTATAGACCATCTCTATGTTGGCGAGGTTTCCACTGGCAAGGTTAGCGGCGCTGATAACAGCATCGATATCGGTGTTGTCAGGAATCAGTGGCAGCGATACCAGGTTCCAGCCCGATACCAGGTCAATAGCATAACCTGAAAAGGTGCCTGCTGAGGCCTGCGCATA
>CAYVML010000279.1:0-2512 GCA_964452475.1 uncultured Dehalococcoidales bacterium | reverse complement strand
TCAAATCTATTTCTTTATGGAATCATTGTCCTGGTAGTGATAATGCTACTATCACAGGCACTTAAAGTGGTCCAGGAATATGAAAGAGGTGGTGTTTTTCGTCTCGGTAGATTTGTTGGACTCAGGGGGCCAGGTCTTATTTTTCTGATACCTTTCATTGAACGTATGCGCAAAGTTGACCTCCGCGTAATCACAATGGACGTACCGGAGCAAGAATGTATGACTGTAGATAATGTCACTGTTAGAGTCGATGCAGTTGTCTACTTTCGTGTTGTTGATGCTGCTAATGCCATTCTTAAAGTAAATAACTACATCAAAGCAACACACCTGCTGGCGCAAACAACTTTACGAAATGTAGTTGGGCAATCAGCATTGGATGAGCTGTTATCTCAGCGAGATAACCTCAATGAAAAGATGCAAAAAATTGTAGATGAAGGTACCGATCCCTGGGGGATAAAGGTAAGTATGGTGGAAACCAAGGAAGTCCAGCTACCAGAAGCAATGCAGAGAGCAATGGCAGCTCAGGCTGAAGCAGAGAGGGATAGACGAGCCAAGGTAGTACATGCTGAAGGAGAATATCAGGCAGCGCAAAGATTGGCTGATGCTGCGAAAATCATGTCGGCTGAACCTGCTGCACTACAGCTTCGTTACCTTCAGACTTTGAGCGGTATCGCTACGGAGAGAAGTAGCACTATAGTGTTCCCTCTTCCAATGGACATGCTTAGTGCATTTTTAGGAAAAACAAACCCTGACAATAAATAATCGGTTAAATTATATAGAACCTGCCTTCTGAGAAAGCAGGTTCTATAACAACTACATTAGAGTGCAGTAACTATAAATCGTTCTGGTGGTGTTGACTGATTATTAAGGCTGGCACGTGCCGATTAGTTGACTTAGAGAGCGAATACCCTTACTCCGCATAAACTCTTTTATGCCCTCTATTATATCGATGGTCACGTGTGGATTAACCAGATTAGCAGTGCCAACTTGTATTGCACTGGCGCCGCAGACAAGAAATTCCAGAGCATCTGTAGCACAGTTAATACCGCCACACCCTATCACCGGAATGCTTATCGCTTGAGCTACTTCATATACCATGTAGAGCGCTATTGGCTTGATAGCAGGTCCCGAAAGACCACCATATATATTACCAAGGCAAGGTTTTTGTTTGTCGATATCAATTGCCATCCCCTTCGCGGTATTAATTAGAGATATAGTATCAGCACCAGCCTCTTCTGCAGCAATAGCTATTTCTGTTATATCTGTTACATTGGGTCCTAATTTAACCATGATGGGAAGGCTACTTACTTTTTTCACTGCTCTGATTAGTTCAGCTGTAGCCCTTGAATTTGTCCCAAACCAGATCCCTCTAAATTCAACATTAGGACAACTAACATTTAGTTCTATACCACTTATACCAGGAACATTCTCCAGCTTCTTTGTTACCTCTACATATTCATCAATAGTTTGACCAGCTACATTCACAATTACTGGCACCTGCCAGTCCGCCCATATTGGCGCTTTATATCTAATCAAGGCATCTACGCCAATATTCTCTAAACCAATAGAATTAAGTAAGCCTCCGGTAGTCTCTACCAGTCGTGGTTGAAAGTTTCCAGTTCTTGGCATAAGGGTTGTGCCTTTACAAATGATAGCTCCAAGTTTTTCTATATCGATAAGGTCAAGATACTCTATACCGTAACCAAAGGTACCCGAAGCTGTCATCACTGGATTCTTCAGGAATAAACCTCTTGAGTTAGATGGAGCTAACTGAACATGGCAATCCGGATAATCGTAATTCATATCGCAACTTCAATTTGCTGAAGTACTCAGCTACTGACATGTTTTATAGCATCTGGCATGTTAAAATTCAAATCATGAGAAAGCTAAATTACATCATTCGACCGATGTGCGAAGCTGATATTGCTCAAATATCAGAGATTGATCATGAAGCTTTCCCAGGGGAATCTATGTTCCGACCCTTCTCATCCTATAAAGCAGAAATTCATAACTCTTCGGTTCATTATACGGTTGCTTGTACCGAAGATCCAGTAACCTTGAGAACAGTAGAAGCTGAGACAGCTAAGCTCTCTTGGTTCCAAAGACTTAGACTAAACCAAAAAGTCAATACTTTAGAAACAAAAATAATTCACCCTGGAACTGGTAATTACATAATTGGCTTTGTTGGCCTATGGATTATGTTACATGAGGCGCATATTACTGCTATCGCTATCAGAAATACTTATCGCCGTAGGGGGATAGGTGAATCGTTATTTATATCAGCAATCGAAAGCTCTATTGAGTTGGGAGCTCATATAATAACATTGGAGGTACGGGTTTCTAATAAGATGGCTCAAGCACTTTATTTAAAGTATGGGCTTCATACGGTTGGAAAACGGCTCAGGTATTATTCGGACAACAACGAGGATGCCTTGTTAATGAGCACTGATGTTATAACTTCGGACTATTTTAAATCTCGTTTTCAGGAATTAAAAGATGCCTACGAACATAA
>CAYVML010000278.1:0-2527 GCA_964452475.1 uncultured Dehalococcoidales bacterium | reverse complement strand
ATTGAATAGTCACCATGTTTTTCTTTAATTGATTGAAAAATTCTCTGAGCTATATATTCTTCTTCTCCTGCATACGAAATTGCGAAGTCATATTTAAATTTTGAAATATTTTTTTTCATATTATTAGTTTATTTCTTGTATCTTTATGTCTTCCACGTAGTATCACATGGGTGCATAAAATTATGGACAGTTATAATTCAAATTTATTATAATTCGGTTTATCTTCAACTACAATAAAATTTACTATCCGATAATTTAGAAACTAAGGTTTAGATGTTTTTATTTGAGTAATGGTATATTTGCTTTTACTCTATCATGTAGGCTCGATTTAATAACAAGGTTAAACACCTGTTATATTTAGAAGATCTTTTATATGTTGAAACCACTGTAGGAGATCTTTATCTGGATCAACCTCATGCAATAATGTGCTGTTCATATATTTTGTAGCTCGTGAACACAGCAGACGCTTTGCTTTTGATTCTTTTTCCTCCTTTTCTTTATCTGTAAGTTCATCCCATGTCTTTGGGCTGTCAGATACTTCATGTACCTTTTGAGCAACTTTTTGAGGAACATCATCAAAAGAATTAAAATTGGCTTCTATCGTAATATTGATACCGTTTTCTTTATATGCAGCCATAATTGAATCCTTGTGCAAGTAGTTTTCTATTTCTTTTTTTAACATACTATGAGCTCTGCAATTTTTTCGAGCATTTACTTCAGCAATGTATTCTTGATACTTAGCAGGTTTTGTAGGATCAGTATCTCTATCACATAGATGGAATTCCGGTCGATTAAGATTTTCAAGTCTAGAAGACCAAAGAGCAAGGTTAGAACCTCCTAGAGGAATGAAAATTATTTCACCATTAAGTTCCATTTTTTCTAGGTTGGGGACATCAATACTATCGTTACGCAATACCTTTGATATATTTTGCAGAAATGTGATATCGTTAGGGCCCTCTACTCCAATAAATAATTTTACAGCATTATCTGGTAAAACACCCAAAGATTGTGCAAAAATTTGATTATTTTTAGGACCACCTGCAAAGATTTCTCTTCTTTTATCATCTAAAATATTAATATATCGTAAAGAACTATCTGGTAAGGCACGTGCTAACATAGGAGTATGAGTGCTTATTATAATCTGTGCCTCAGAAGATAAATCTGATAAAGCTCTGATTAGCATACGTTGGTTAATTGGGTGCTGACTGGTCTCTGGTTCTTCAATAGCATAGATGATAGTTGAATGTTCTGCTTTTTTAGCAAGTTGTTCGGCTTTGGCTCGGAAGAAATTAAGCAGAATCAATCTCTTTACACCACTACCACGTTTGTTAATCGGAATGTTGTCATCCGAAGTAATACTGGCTTTGAAAAGACTGTCCCACTTAGGTGGTGTAAAAGTAGGGCTAAGTTGAGTTGCAAGAGTAGGATCCATTTCGCGGAGTTTCTCTAACGTTGCGCTAGCAATCTTTTGAACTTCACTGCAAACATACTCGGTAATTGCCCCAAGTTCTGTTTCTTTAGCCTTGATAGCTTCTTTGACAGCAGCTTTTAATGGGTCTTGGGCTTCGGGGTCTTGATCTGTACTTACCCGGTCCGATTTAAAAAGTGCAAATGCAGGAAGGTATTTACAAAGCTCAGTCCATATCTTTTTTGCATTCTCTTCATTCAGTGGAATCATAGATTGACTAAGATGGAGGTCACTAAAATGTTCTCTTATCCGTGCTCTTATTTGAGCATTAACTCTTTGATCGACATCATTGAGATTTATGTTTAAATCCTTGGCCCTCTTTTTGAGCTCAGGATTTTTTAATTGTAGAAGGTCCTTAACTCCATCTATAGTTGGATGAATGGCACAGGCTTCAATACTTTTACATTTTGGGTTTTGTATATTACCACTATAAGATTTGTGGATTTCTAATCTTCCTTCAGCATTTAAGAGAAATTCGGTACTAAGTCTAGTGGGATTTGTATCATCTAAAATAACTTTATCAGGAAAATCAGCAAACTCACAGATTATCTTCAAATTCTCTGGATTTCCACTTTTTGATGCGTCGTCTTTATCTGGATTAATGTCATTTAGGAAAATATCGAGTGCGTCCATAAGCGTAGACTTGCCAGCATCATTTTTTCCAACAAGAGCTGTGATATCCTCGAAGTCAATAGATATTTCTTCCTTAAAACAACGGAAATTGCGAAGCCTTAATTGCTTAAGTTTCATTTTAGTTCTCCTGACTTTTTATTATATTGCTTTATGTAAGCAACATTTACCGTTCAATCATTTACACTGTGCCACACTCCTTTGAAATCCTTTTTAGTAATAGCGAGTGGCATATAGTGGTAATTATAACCAGACCTTACTAACACAGCACACCTCTTAGGCTATAAATATGCGTGTTAGTGGTATACTTGCATGAAGAGCTTAGGGCAGGACCCTAGCAACAGATAGAAAGATTAACGTAAAAACATTGGGAATATTGGTTAGACTGTTACCCAAAAGAAACGAAAGCCATCCTATCAGAACTAGGGA
>CAYVML010000277.1:0-2576 GCA_964452475.1 uncultured Dehalococcoidales bacterium | reverse complement strand
CGATTTCTCTATCAAAGGTTACTTTAGGATATCTCTTTAGAAACCCGCCATAACTCTTCTTAAAAATATCCTGTTCGGCTATTTTGCGTATGTCGAAGGGAATAGCTTCTAGCGTGATGAATCCATCATCGCGGACCCTATGTCTTCCTCCGGCTTTGCTAAAAGCCCTCTTAAAGAATTCCTCTGTGTACTCAGGGATGAGGCGGTGCTCTTTAGCTTGCTGTGCCATTTCCTTTATGCGGGTATAATCAATGTAGCGGGTAGCCAGGCTCTCTGCCAGGTTGTCCTTAACTTTAGCAATATATTCTTCGTCTACGATGATATCAAGTTCTTTCAGGATTTCATCAATACCCCTGGCATTAGTTGCTGCTTCCATCATAAGCTGAGATAGGTTTCTATCGCTCAAAACCTCACTTATCACGTCAAAAACCTTGTCACTACCCAATGCCCGCCTTATCTCATTCAACTTCTGGAATAGCTTGTTGAGCACTTGTCCCTCACGCGTATCCGCAGCGACGAGATTAAAGACATATACCTCTTTCTGTTGCCCATAGCGATGGATTCTGCCCATCCTCTGTTCAAGGCGGTTGGGATTCCATGGTATGTCGTAATTAATCATTAAGTGGCAAAATTGCAGGTTGATACCCTCACCAGCAGCTTCGGTGGCGACCATCACCTCTGTTTCATTTTTAAACACTCCCTCCGCCTTAATCCTATCTTCTAGCCGCATGCTGCCGTGGATGGTATTGACCGCGTATCCCCAACCTTTAATTTTCCCTTCCAGGTAGTCCAAGGTATCCTTTGACTCAGTGAAGATGAGAACCTTTTTATCCTTTTTCTCTGGATATTTATGTGTTAAATCTTGTAAGGATTCTCTAAGTTCCTGTAGTTTGATCTCTGCCTCGCTTTGAATAATATTCTCGGCATGGTCAATAAGACTGTCAATGGTTTTAATCTCTTCCTCTAGCTCCTCTCTATTCTCAGCAACGCTTAAGGTTTCCCAAATCTCTTCTTCCCTCCATCTTTCCTCCTCACTCAATTCCTCAACCGTATCAAGGTCGAAGGTGCTTGGAGTGACATCGCTTTTTCTGGGAGGTCCTTTAAGCAAATCCTGCAAGCGTTTCTTCCTTCTACCCAGGGATTTAAGCAAGGCATAGGTACTGGATGCCAACCGACGCTGAAGTATCACCAAAGCAAAGGCAACATTTCTTCTCTTATCCCTTGTTAGTGCCCTATTGTACTGAGTGTTAACATATTTAGATAAAGCATTATAAAGGTCCTTTTCCTGTGGGGAGCTAATACCAAGATTAAAAGCTACGGTATCTACATGCCTGGGTAGGAAAAGTGGCTTGCCTTCAAAATCCTTTAAATCCTCCTTGACTCGCCGAATAAATAGTGGGTTATCTTTGTTCTTTATAGAATTCTCAAGCATCTCATTAGTAGCAAAGAAGCCCGGCTCGAGAAGATCCAGAAACAGTCTGAAGTTGTCAGGGTCACCCTTGTGCGGTGTCGCTGTTAAAAAAAGAAGATGATCGGTGCTACGAGAGAGGGATTCCCCCAGCTGGTAGCGGTCTGTTTTTTGTGTTTTGTCTCCATAGCGGTAGGCGCTCATCTTATGAGCTTCATCCACAATAATCAGGTCGAAATGCGTAGCGGAGATGGAAGGTAAAATATCATCCCTCTTGGCAAAGTCGATAGAGGTAATGATTTGATTTTCTCTCAGCCAAGCGTTCTCTCCATAAAGGGCGTCTAGAATGCCTCTATCGATAACGATGAATGTTTCTTCGAATCTATCAGACAATTCGCGGCGCCATTGGTCCTTCAGATGTCCCGGTGCCACAATTAAGATTCTTCTCACTAAGTGCCGAAGTTTCAGCTCTTTGATAATGAGCCCTGCCATGATCGTTTTTCCTGCTCCGGGGTCATCAGCGATCAGGAATCGTATGCGTGGTAACTTCAATATGTGTCCATATGTTGCTTCAATCTGATGCGGAAGAGGGTCGATCTTGGAGGTGTTCATCGCCAATAACGGGTCGTACATCGAGGCAAAACGGTATCTGATTGTTTCAAGCGCTAGAAAAACCTTCCATGGTTTTTCGGTAAAGGCTGATCCTATTTCTTCAATCTGGAGCTTGGTAAATTCTGCATGACTAATAAGTTGGTTTATGTGAGTTCGGGAGTTAATGGTGGCACCCACGATATGTACATATTCTCCGAGTTCCTCAATAAGTGAGATTTCAACAGGCTCTGGCCATTTGAAGCCTTTAATAATGCTCCCCTGTCTAATGTCTATCATTTGCTCTCTTCGTTGAAATATTGCTTTGGATAATAGGAACTATTCTATTGAAGTCTAGCACTCACTAAACTGACTAGCAATGCTACCATAAAAGCGCTATCTTAAAAAGAGGAAAGTTAAAGAAAATAGAGTATTTTTGTTGATTATATTGAACAATTTTTCTAGTGGTTTAAATAAGTAATTGTTGCCATCAGAAGAAACGTGCATGCTACCTTTGTCTGCTGTGCCGTGAATGATTTGAGCTATTCGTTTGGCATTTCCACTGGCTTGAGGCTGATTG
>CAYVML010000276.1:0-2583 GCA_964452475.1 uncultured Dehalococcoidales bacterium | reverse complement strand
AAGCTGTTCTGGGATTATGAACAGGCATCAGCAACTGAACATAAAAAGATAAAAGTTGTTTCTGAAAACAAACTTGATGCCAGTAAATTTGGAGAGGACATTCTGAAGCTAGAAAAGATAGTCGGTAGCGGTAATGTTCAAAGAACGCAGGAAGAACTAGCCAAATTATATAAAGCACACTTACAACACATTTCCATATAAGAATTTACCAGAAAGAGCAATTTACCTGCCTCAGTAAAAAGATTAGCACTTGACAAAGGTCCTATAATGGTATCTATAATACATCGTGATGCGATGTATTGTGTTTTGCAACACATACCAGAAAGGAAGTTCTTTATGAGAGAAGTCGCTATTGTTGCTGACAGCCCGGTAACGCTGGTACCTGAATTTATCACGGAGCATAACATCTCCATTGTGCCATTGCATGTCATTGCCGATGGTAAAGATTATCTTGACACAGAAATGGATATGGACTGGCTCTATGGCAGGCTTGGTAATAAAGCTGATTTACCTTCTACTGCGTGTCCATCACCAGGGCAGTATTTAGAGGCTTTTCAGCAGTGTTCAAAAAAAGCAGGAAATATTATCTGTATTAGCATGACAGCTGCCTTTAGTAAATCTTACCAGTCGGCTTTTGATGCGGTGGCGCTTGCTAAAACACAATTACCAGAAACCAGGATTGAGTTATTGGACTGTCGTACTGCCGAGGCAGGTGAAATGATGCTAGTTATAGAGCTCGCCAAAGCGGTGAAAGAAGGGCTGAATTTTGAGGATATTGCTGCGTTAGCTAAAAAACTCATATTTAAAATTAATACACTGCAAACCTTTGACACACTATTTTATAGAGACAAGGGAGGTAGAATATTTAAAGCGAAATCCTGGGCAGAGGCTGAGTCATCGGCAAGCTTTAAGGCAGTTGTTGAGGTTGATGCCTCTGCAGGAGGATTTACGCAACCTATCGCGCGAGCGAAAACTAAAAATGAAATACTGGCGAAAATGGTCGATATCGCCGTTGAAAGGACGGGTAATAAAAACCTTAGAGCTGCGATAGTACATGGCGATGTCATTGAACAGGCCGATGAGCTAAAGGCAATGCTCAGCTCCAGATTTCAAAATGCCGAGATTTATATCAATCAAGCACTGGCTGTTACTGCGGTACATGCTGGCAAAGGATTTATCTCGTTTGCTTTTTATGGCAAGGATTGATTTTCTTAGCCATATTCAGTATTAGTTTCGCCGTTATTTCTGCAAACAGTATTATAAATTACAGATTCAAGGTATGGCTCATTAATATATAAAGGAGGTTGGAAATGATAAAGAGGGTAATTATATTATCTATGGTAGCTATATTAATCTTGGGAGGACTGGCAGGGTGCTCTACTTCTTCGAAGCCGACTTCTTACAAAGTGGGTATGATTGCTGCCCAAACAGGCCCTTACAGCGCATTGGGTCTTCCTGCATTGGAAGGTATGGAAATCATAGCCGAAGAGATAAACAAGGCCGGAGGGATAAATGGCATCCCACTGGAACTGATTGTTTATGATGATAAAAGCAGCTCCACAGAGACAGTACTTGCAGCTAAAAAATTAATTGAAGTCGATGAAGTTCTTGCTTTCGGTTGCAGTTCCGCAACCGGCCTTTCACATGGTATAGTTCCGGTTGCAAATGACATGGAAACTCCAGGAATTCCTATGTCTGGAACAGGTCTTATTAACGACCAGCTGGGCAAATGGGCTTTTAAACCTATTTCAAGTGAGGCAGACTATATACCTTTGCCTCTCGGTTATCTTAAGAATGACCATGGCGTTACTAAGATAGCAGGCCTGATGGAAAACAGCGGTTATGGAGAAGGCGGCGATTTTTATCTTAAAGAGGTTGCCCCCACTATGGGTATGACGATAACCGAAATGCAATATTTCGACCCGACAGCAACGGATATGACACCACAGCTTACCAATATTAAGAACTCCAGTGCAGAGGCGATATTTATTTGGGGTAGCGGCCCTGCCGGCGCCCTTGCTATCAAGCAGGCACGGGAAATGGGTATTAACCTATACATTGTCACAACACCGGCACAGGCATCTCCAAATTATGTCGAGGAATTTAGGGAGTTCTACGAAGCCGAGCCACCGGCAGCTTGTCTGGATTCCAAATTAACAATGTGGAGGCAGTTGCCTGACTCCGATCCTGATAAGCAAATGTGTCAGCAGTTCGACGAACTCTATACCGCGAAATACGGATATTCTCCTTCGATGTGGGCTGCAATAGGTGCTCAGATGGTTCAGTTTATTGCCGATGGTATAGAGAGGGCAAATCCCGACCCTTCAAATCTGGCAGAGGCGAGAGACGCAGTCAGACAGGCATTTGAAAGTACAGAAAACCTGAGCCAATTCATGGGTACTTATACACTCTCCCCCACAGATCATTATGGAAGGGTAATTCCTAAAGAAGTGCTGATTATTATTAAGAATGGTGAAAAGGTATTGGAGAAGACATACGAGCAGTTATGATTATATGATTAAATATAGTCTGATTACTATTGTGAATAAGGTTTTAAAAATGAGGGCATACTTCTTACAGGCA
>CAYVML010000275.1:0-2588 GCA_964452475.1 uncultured Dehalococcoidales bacterium | reverse complement strand
TTGACAGGCAACAAGCACGGGAGATGGCTAAAATGAAGAAGCGGTTGGGGATTAAGAAGGTCTAAATAATTATTTCTTTACCGTAATATTTCTTTTCTAATAAATCCTTACCACACATAGGAAAGTCTTTAAATTCCATATCCTGTTCTATTTTAGCTCTCACTAAATCTATGCTTGTATGGAATTCACCTATTTCACCCACTTTATTGATATCTTCCATTTCTATTGCTTCACCTAATGTGATAGGTCGTTTTAATATAGTATCGTAGTAAGTTTCGTTGGGATTTTCATTTATCATTTTGATTATATCTTCATAATATAGACCACCTGGCTTGTGAGTAGGAGTGTATATTCTAGCAGGTGATAGTATTATGCAAGGGTCAAATTCCTCTAATTCCCAACTACCCATTCCATATTTATCGGAAACGGTAAAAGGTATGGTTGTTCTCGTTGCATCTGTGCCAACCATTAAAACGCTGTTTTGTAAGTTTCTATCCCAAATGAAGTTGGCTACCTCTAATCGGCAGTTTGTTTTTACTTGAAGGGCGAGTAGGGGTGAATAGAATGGATTACCACCTTGTCCAGTAGCCTTCTGAATACTTTTGCTCCATGCTGAAGCTCCGATTCTCTTTGCTAGTTTCTTAACTAAACCACCTTGCTCTCTGTTATTGAATATCCTTTCCATAATTACTTTAAATGGCTGAACTGGTGCGTTTTGTTTCCAGAAATATCCGTAATCTAATTCAAATGTGCCTATCTTATGTCGGTATAACCATCTGATATCAGACAAAGTAAATTTATCATTCCATGAGCAACCAACGGGATTTATAATTTGCCCACTCGGAGTCTGATAACATATAGGACTACATTTAATATTAGGGATTATAGATACTGTTCCTTTGAGAATGCCTTCATCCGCTTCTTTTATAGACTTATCCGATTTCCTAAAAGTATCATATATGTAATCGTATAGATCAGAGAAGAAAAACCCATAGGCGGAGCTAATATCTGCGTGATATGTTTCACCTTCATGCCAATGTCCTACAGCCATATTGGTAGTCCATTCTCGGTGCATTATTTCTTCTGCCCAAGTCATAAACTCATTACAATCTTCTTCGCTGAGGTTCTTTGGTAAATCTGCTACTGTAGGGAACTCTATCTTCTCCAATACGTTAGCCTGATAAACACTTATAGGGCTGGACATTTTTAAAGGATTTAATCCCATAGCGAAAAAAGCATTTACTAACTCATTAGCTTTATCGAGTATTATCTTTGCATCTGTTATATCTTCGTCTGTCTCATAGAACTGAGAGAGGTTGTAGAAGTATGATTTCCGTTCTCCATGAACCTCTAGACCGAATGATGTTTGGCGGTGGTAATATAGCGAATATAGACCCTCTTGTATAGGTCTCTTCTTTTCGGTGATATTATAAATCTCTACTACGTTATCGGTAAATCTCCACAATGCTTCACAATCGGGTTCGGCAACTAATTCTTTGCAGATATCCATACCAAGTAATTTGAGAATAGGAGCGATAAGAGTGTCTATGTTCCAACACATCTTGCGATTTAAAGCATCCGTGTAGTTTTTAGCGAGAAAATCTAATAAGTCTTTGGGGTTGTTGCTGTGTATTCTATCACCTTGGCTATTTTCTATTAATATAGCACCATCTACTATCTTACTGCCGTATCCTATAGTGAGTATTGACATTCAATCTACCTCAGTGAGTCTAATCTATTCTGTAAGTTGTTTCTTTGCCGTTCTAATATTGCTCGTTCCCGTTGGTCGCCCTTAGAGATGGCACGGTTTATCTTATCGTTATAGTCGCTTATCTGTTGGAGTAGCATATCTCTGCGTGACCTTTGTGCTTTCGGTTTGACTTTAGATGGTTTACGGCTCTTTCTACGTGGTGTTTCCCAATCATCGCCACCAGGGAATATGTCTTTATGGTCTTTCCACCAACCTAAATAATCATAAAATACCTTTTTGAAGTAATCGGCATAACTCTCCCATCTTCTCTTAGGTCTAACACCCCTTCTCAGATATTCACGATATATACGCTTTACAAACTCTTGTGTTGTCCAGTTGTATTTCTTTCGGTTGGCATTGAGGCTTATGCGTGTTCTCACCATAGCTTTGATGTAGGGTGCGTTCCTACCAGCTATACTAATCTCTGATAACCAATATTGCTCAGGTTTTAAGAAACCACGCCTTGAATAATATCTAGGCGATGTCTTTTGGTAGGGTGAACGAGTATCTGTTATTCGTCTAATACTTTTCTTTGCCATATTATCCTCTTGTATTAATTAATTCATTATATAATCCAAAGTCTTGCGTCCAATCATATTGAGAACGGGATTCCCATAAACGAAAGGCATAATCACGATATATAATAAAATCATATTCGGAACAATTATTTACTTTAGTAAAATGATTTACTACTTCTTGGTAATCTAATAATCCTTCATCAGCTTTCATTTTGGTTAATCCAATATGTTTAACATTATGACATAGAACGCAAAGTGCTATAAAACCATTAAGGGTTTGAATGTGTTTATCATCATCATATTCCCATATTTCGTGACAT
>CAYVML010000274.1:0-2590 GCA_964452475.1 uncultured Dehalococcoidales bacterium | reverse complement strand
GTTTGTTATATGCACCCTTGTTACCATCTCCTTCCCCTTCCCCTTCTCCATCTTCTCCTGCACCAGTTGCACCTAATAGTTCGAGTGATTATGTAAATCCTTCCTGGTCCGTACCAGCAACAGATAGCATCTCTCAACCCTTGCCAGATATAGCCAGTGTTGTCAGCGAAGTAAGGCCTTCCGTTGTCTCTGTAACTACCGAGATAACAGTGAGAGACATTTTTCAGAGGGAATATACTCAGTCTGCAGCTGGCTCTGGAGTGATTATTGATGATATGGGATATATCATTACCAATAATCATGTGGTTGATGGAGCTAATAATATACAAGTTGAGCTAGCAGATGGTCGTTTGGTTCCTGCTAAAACAGTAGGCACAGATGCTTTGACCGATCTGGCTGTTCTTAAAATAGAGGCACCGGAGATATCTTATGCCACACTGGGAAATTCAACTCAACTTGAGGTAGGTGACTGGGCTGTCGCAATAGGTAATGCTTTAGGTGAAGGGATATCTGCTACTCAGGGCATCATAAGCCGTCTTAATGTCTCATTGGCTATACAAGGGAATTCCCTTTCTGATTTGATACAGACTACTGCGGCGATAAATCCAGGGAACAGTGGTGGACCATTACTGAACATGGCTGGCGAAGTGATAGGTATAACCAGCATTAAACTTGCCAGCGTTGATGTAGAAAGTATGGGTTATGCTATCAGTATTAATAGTGCTGAACCTGTAATTACGGCTCTGATTCAACGGGGTTATGTCAGCCGTCCCTGGCTGGGAGTAGCTCTCTATACAGTAAACTCGTATGTAGTAGCACAATTTGATCTGGTAGTTGACGAAGGAGTATTAGTCGTAGAAGTAATTGCTGATAGTCCTGCAGATACTGCCGGATTAAAAGAAGGCGATGTTATTACCTACATAGACGAAAACAAGATAACTAATACCGATGATCTTTTTCAGGCTATAAATAATAGTGATATCGGGCAGAAGGTGAAAATAGCCTTTGTAAGAGGGGATGACCAAAGTGAGCAGATAACATGGGCAGAGTTAGCAGAGAGTCCTTCTCCATGGGATTGATTCAATTCGTTTTGCAAACTGCCAGCAAAACCTCTTTGCCTGAGATGTTGTGCTTCTCTTGATAGGACTGTTCCGGAGGGCTACCTTCAACAAGCTCCAATGATAACGTTTCACGGCTGATATAGTCATTGAAGTCAATCAGTACTCGGGTTATTTGTTTATCAGCCTGGTAATAGCTAATAATATGGTCAGCTATATCAAAATTAGCTGCACGTCGCATGTTTTGAAGGCGACGTACAAGTTCCCTACTTAACCCTTCTGCTAAAAGTTCTGCTGTTAATTCAGTATCTATTGCTACCCAATTGTCACTGTCGCTTGCTGTACAATAGCTGGATACATTCGCCATGGTCTCTTCTGCTACAAGCTTAATCTCTTTGACATTGACCTCTTCAAGTATCTCCCTGGAGAGACGTTGTAATGCATCTCTTTCTGCTGGTGAGTTCGCTTTGATTATTAGCTGAGCTAATGGCTGGCGTACCTTAATGCCAGCTTTTGCTCGTGCTGCCCTGCCAAGGCTAGAAATCTTAATAGCAAATTCCACCTCACTATTTAGTTGCCTATCTATTTTCTCCTCTTTAGCCACAGGATAATTAGTAAGATGTACGCTTTCAGGTGCATTGGCATCACAGGAAGGTACCAAATTTCGATAAATCTCCTCTGCCACAAAAGGAGCTAAAGGAGCTAAAAGCTTGGATAAAGTAACCAGGCATCGATATAAGGTAAAATAGGCAGCTTGTTTGTCATTATCATTTTCGCTCCTCCAAAATCGGCGTCTATTTCTTCTCACATAATAATTAGAAAGATTGTCAATGAAATTCTGAATATGCCGTGCTGCTGCTGTGGGATTATAATTATCCAGCGCAGCGATTACATTAATTATGAGTATATTGAGTTCGGAAAGAGCCCAGTTGTCCAAATCAGAGTAAGATTCTGGATCTGGTTCATCTGGTATAAATTGGTCAATATTTGCATAGAGAGTGAAAAAAGAATACGTATTCCATAATGTTAATAAAACCTTGCGCATTGTTTCTCTTATCATCTGAGAAGAAAAACGATGAGTATTTTCACCAGGGACCACTGCTAACAAATGCCAGCGGATGGCGTCTGCACCATAACTATCAAGCACTTTCCAGGGATCAATGACATTGCCTTTTGACTTGCTCATTTTTTCCCCTTGTTCGTCGACTATATGGCCCAGGCAAATAACATTATGATAACTGGGTTTGCCAAATAATAAGATAGATAAAGCATGTAGACTGTAGAACCAGCCTCTTGTTTGGTCTATGGCTTCACAAATAAAGTCGGCAGGATAGCTATTTTTAAACTCCTCTTCATTTTCGAAAGGATAGTGCCATTGTGCTACCGGCATTGCCCCAGAATCAAACCAGCAATCAATTACCTCAGGCACTCGCCACATTGTCCCACCACATTTTGAACACGCAACGGGAATATCATCAATATAAGGTCTATGAAAATCGTCAAGTTGTCCTGGCTCTTTACCATTTCCCCCT
>CAYVML010000273.1:0-2624 GCA_964452475.1 uncultured Dehalococcoidales bacterium | reverse complement strand
CACCTGTCTGAACACGAGTCTTGCTAAGGTCCGCATTATAGTTGATATCAAAATAGTTTTGCGGATTTAAATCCAGTGCTGCTACCGATGGAGCGCTGATTTTGAAAAGATAAGTCACCAGGCTCAGTATAACAATCATTAAAAGGGCTACTTTTTGAATGTTTTTATTTTTCACTGGTAATCGACTCCCGGATGCTACCTCTGATAATAAATCTAGCCAGCGATTTTAACCTTATCAATCGCCATATAAAGATAAGCAACACAACGGCACCAACGATCTCAGGAATATATGTACCGGGGTTAGTAATCAGCCCTGTTAGCATTTCTTCCATCCAGAGAAGGATATCTGGATTCCCCTGAGGAAAGCTCCAGCCATATAGAGGCCAGAGAAGAATATGCGGCGCAAGCCACATCTGATCAAAAATTAGATGAGTGAATATGCCAAAAGAGAGTACCAGTAGCCAGTTCTTTTTACGCCTTTGATATAAATACATTCCTGCAAGGACTATTAGAATAAAGAAGAGCATTGTATGGCAATAAACCCTCCCGCTGGATAGGGTACCCTGGAGGATAATGTATCCTAGTGGTTTGTCTATGATATCAGGGAGAAGTGAGCCTATCAGTAGAACTCTGATATCTATATGCTTAACTAATAGCCTGAATCCTGACTCTTTTGGGTACTGTTTGGTAAGTGCCGCTAATGATGATAACTCCCGAGAAGACTTTTTCTTGTTTAAAACAGTCTCCATCATTACAGCACAGCCTAGGGTGATTCCTGTATGACCCAGTATTAACATCTTATTAAACCTGATATATGAACACCGAGGAGGAATTACAAGATAGCTTCTAGGTTTTACTCATTTGTAATAGCTTCCAAGGGACTTTAGGCTGAGTGTCTGGTACCTAATGTTTCGAGTATCGAGTATTATGGTGCTATACCCCTTTCTTTCCATTTTTTCCAGCACAAACGATAGAGCTTCATTATCCTGGCTCCTGGTGGATATCACTGCAATTGTGGCTGGAGTTGGGTTATGTCCAGTAACATGGTCCAGTGCCTCTTTTAAGGGATGAATCCTGGCTCTTTCTTCTATCGCCCTCATCTCAATTTCCAAGATGTTCCTTAATTTTTTGGCTGCCTCCTGTGTTCTTCCTTCTAGTTGCCTTAGAGAGATCCTTAGTTGTCTGATTTCGACAGGATGAAGGTATCTTTTTAGAGGGGTGATCAGCACCACCTGCTGACCTAATTCGAGTGCTTTTCTTACCAGTCCCCTGGGTTCAAGATATGGGGTAGCTGCCAGCACACGTTCATGATTGTAGGCTGCTATTGAAGTTGGGATAATTGCCCTTGCCAGTGTTAATGCCGAGGTGATAAGGTCATAAATCAATTTATCTGCCTCATCAGCATCTGCTCCTGTCAGGCTAGCAACGATTATTGCCATGCGTCTTGTATCTTCTGTGTACTTCTTGACAACGATCTGTCCAATCTTTGTGGTATGTTTCCAGTCAATGTCTTTCATCCTGTCACCTGGCTGGTAATGTTGACTCGTGTTGTATTCCACGCCACTCGTGTGCATCATTCCTATTGAGATTGGTGTATCTGTAAAAGCCCGAGCCTCAGCCCCTGTTGCCGTCTCTTCCAGGTATTTCCTTGCAAGCCACTCGGCATATCTGGCGCGGGGAATTACGTATAACTTCACTGGTTCAATTTTTTGCCAAGTTTTTGTCAGTCCCCAGTAGTCCATAGATAATACTTCAAACCATGGTAAAGATGGACCTGATAGTGATGGATTAATAGTGAAGTTGAGTTTCGCCTCAGTACCCAAACCCATGATACTGCTTCTGTCTGAATGAAACCAGGGACAGCTGGAATTAATAAATATATGAAGAGGAAATCTAGTATTGCGCACGATTTTTATCGGTAGATTCATTGTATTCCCAGCGATAAGCTGGATTTCTACCTGTTCAACTACTAACGGCGTGAGGGGCACGTTTTTCAGGATATATATCAATATCACAACGAGGAAAAGAAATAACATGATACCTACTATTGCCATGCTCAAGTTTCCGATGAGAATTGAAGCAAGTGTAGTCGATACTATGGCTACAATTAACGATTTTGCGGTCAAACTGAGTTCTCTTCGATTTACATATTCCATTCCGCTCCGAGGGTCGTTATTCTCGGATAGAATAGCGGAGACTGGCTCGTCATCTTGCCTAATCGTATCGATAGTAATCAGGGTCCTTGCTTTCTCTTTAATGCTGCTAATTAACAGAGGAAACATTGGTACTATTAATAATGCGGACAGCCCTGCTGAAAGCCAGTAACCTGGTAATATAGTTGTCATGGGAAGAAGTTCTATTAATACAGGACTAAGCAACAACGGTGTAGCGAAGAAATAAACTAGAGTAATGAAAATAGCTATGTTATTGTGTCGCATCAGCAGGGAATATATCCCTGCTAGTAGAATACTGAAGGCTATTGCTGATTGCGGCAGCGCTGAAATTAGTGACGCAATCAGCAGAGCAGCAAGTGGATATATGTTGACAATTATATTCATAGCTCTTTCGGTACAGGGACCTGTGCCAGAGCACTATCAATGATATTTATTGAGGTTAACTCCTCC
>CAYVML010000272.1:0-2633 GCA_964452475.1 uncultured Dehalococcoidales bacterium | reverse complement strand
CACTAATTTCTATATACAATTTCTGAGAATTCCATATGCGGTGACGGAAACACAATGGTCAGTTATTCTAATTGGGGCTTTGATGGGAACTATTGTTCCCCTGTTAGCGGGAGTTTTACCTGCATGGGCAACAGCTAGGATGAAACCGGCAGAGGCTATGAGGCCACCGGTACCCGCTGCAGCGCACCGTACTTTACTCGAGGTGCTATTACCCTTTATGTCCAGGATGCCTTTTGTATTGAAGATACCAATGCGGAATGTGTTCAGGAATATACGTCGCAGCCTGTTTATGGCTACAGGGATAATGTCCGCTGCAGCCATGATACTTATCTGCATGTCTTTTGTAGACATGATGGACTGGATGACTGAAACACAGATTCAGCAGGCAATGAGCTATGATGCTAAGGTTATCTTTCAGGGATATGGTAGTGAGGGAACAGCTCGCCGCATTGAACAATTTCAGGGAGTTGATGAGGTAGAGGCTATATTGGAATTACCTTACCGGATAAAGCTGGGCGATAAAGTACGAGATAGCGCTATAAGGGGAATGGAGCCGGGTTCTTCTTTATATAGTTTGCTTGACCCCGATGGCAGTCTCATTCCTTTGACTGATGATGGGATAGTATTACCTATTACATTACAGGAACAGCTTGAAGCGGAGGCGGGTGACATACTGCATCTGGAACCATTAACCGGTGCGGTTGGAGAGACTACTACACTGGTGACAGGGATTGTTTCTGAACCGTTAGGTGGCCGTGCCTATATGCCGCTTGAAGAAGTACAGGAGTTGATTAAAATGCCAGGGGCCGCAACAGGAGTATTACTTAACTTCACCGGACAGGCATCACCGGAACTGATGGCTAGGATTAATAATTTGCCACAGGTGGCATCAATAGAGTTTGGTAGTAGCATTGTAGATTATATGAATGACATGATGGGTATGTTCTGGGCATTTGTTGGCGTTATGCTGGCTATGAGTTTCGCTCTGGGCTTCGCAATTATTTTCAATGGAGTTACCGTCAATGTGCTGGAGCGCAGGCGGGAAATTGCTATCATGCGCGCGGTGGGGATGCGTAACAAGCAACTGGGATTAATCATCACGCTTGAGAATCTGCTGATTGCCTTTTTAGGAATAGCGGTTGGATTGCCTGCCGGGCGTTTTATCGCAGAGTACTTCATGCAAACAGTTTCGACTGAGATGATGAGTATGCCAATGACTCTTTATCTGCAGTCTTATTTTATCGCAGCGGGAGGTTCTATTGTCATATTACTGGTATCGCAACTCCCTGCTATCAGAAGAGTAACGACAATGAGTCTACCAACAGTTACCAAGGACTGGTCTGAGTAATAGAAATACTTGAATCTTATTGGATATGAGGGTATAAAGATATAGAATTTATAAAAACGGAAATAAAAGCCGGTAGCTGATAACGGCTATGCTAGAGTGTTCTGAAGGAGGATTGTGTTATGAAGACAAGGATTATTCTATTGTTGTTAATTACCCTGCTGGTACTCCTGTCAGCAGGGTGTACCAGTGGAGAGACGGAAATAGCTGAGACTGTAAAAGTTATTCGAGGCGATATCACAGAGACTGTACCGATAAGCGGTAATCTTGAAATGCCTGATATGGTAAACCTGGCATTTGGGATGACTGGGGAAGTGGTAGATGTAATGGTGAGCAAGGGAGACTACGTCGCGACAGGCGATATGCTGGCTAAAGTGGATACTGCGGAAATAGAGGCAAGGCTTAGGATAGCTAAGCTGGCAATAAAAGCAGTGCAGATAGACTATGAAATAGCTAGGAATCGACTAATGGAAACCCTCTATCCCAGGTATACAGGTACCTTTTTAAGTGACCTGGCGGGTACATGGGTGGCGCTGGAAGAGATGGATGAAACATTGGCAGAGGCACAACGCCTTATGGAGGCATGGGATGCTGAAGGTCTGGGATTACAACTGGATGAGGCTGAAGCAATTCTTGCCAAGGCGAAGAATAAGCTTCATAAGGATAGATGGCCAATGCCCTTTTTTGTTAAAACAATTGAGATGGAATTGGATAAGGCGGCACTGGCTATTGATATTGCCAGCGCAGAAATAGCGGCAATTGAGGTATTACTACCCAATTCAGTCATTACTGCCCCAATCGGTGGTGAAATATCGTGGATTAACCTGGAGCCAGGTGAGTGGGCTGTAGCAACGGTACCTGTTATTACTATTATTGATACCAGCGTATTACAGATGAAGGGTATAGTTGATGAGATGGACATACCGTATATAGAACTGGGAGGAAAGGTTATTGTTACCCTGGATGCACTGCCGGATAAACAGACAGAGGGGGAGGTGATATATATCTCCCCTGTTGGGACTATACAATCGGGTGTTGTTTTCTATGAAACAACACTGGAACTCAAGAATGTTGATAGCATGTTCAGGGATAGTATGAGTGCCACGGCTGATGTAATTGTTGAAGAACGAAAGGGCGTACTGCTGTTATCTACGGGAGCTATCAATAGGGAAGGCGGTAGATATTACGTTATAAAGGTGCTGGATGAAGAACAGAGCGAGCAGATAGAGATAAGAATCGGTTTGAATGACGGCCGCTATACGGAGATTATTAGTGGGCTTGAAGAAGG
>CAYVML010000271.1:0-2638 GCA_964452475.1 uncultured Dehalococcoidales bacterium | reverse complement strand
ATAGCTGTTACAATGGCGGGTCAGGTGGCATTCATTTAGGAAATGATTTTCGGGAGGTGATGAGATGTCTACAGATACAAAAGTGCGCTTGAATTGGATGAAGGGCATGTACATTTACACCATTGTAGCAGCAGGAGGGTTCGGACTTGGAATGATTTTCGTTCCTGATTTATTAAGATCTGTGTTTAAATGGCCAGAGGCAGAACCAGTAGCTTTTGGAATTGTTGGCGCATTTTATATAACACTAGGTATTCTGTCTATATTCGGCCTGAGGTCTCCTCTCAAATTTGTGCCTGTACTGTTAACAGAGCTTTTCTACAAGTCGATATGGTTAATTGGTGTTATGCTTCCTCTGTTAATTACCGGGAAGTTCCCAAGCTATGGTATTCTTATGGCCGTAATATTTGCAACCTATATCATCGGAAACATAATCGCAATACCTTTTTCCTACATTTTTAAGAAGGAACAGTAGATTATAGTCAGATAACCTGAATAGTTGGATTAATGTTATATATACGCTGAAATCTGTACTAGAAATACTGGATACGTACAATTGTTTACATTTAAGCTTCTCTATATATATTGACTAGGCAGCCTTAGCTGCGTTGTAATAGTTCAATAGGCAAATTGTCAGGTCCCAGCAGGAAGGTCATCTTGACACCTGGCATAGGCTCAGCTATTTCCTGTGTGAATTTAACACCCTTGGCTTTTAACTCGGCGACGGTGGTTTCTATATCATCGGTTTTGACACCAAAGTGGTGCAAGCCGTAGGATTTGGATGGACTCGGGTCCTCGTTCTGTGTGGTTGGGCTCATTAGTGAAACAGGTACACCCCCAAGTTCCATATATACCATGATCCTGCCGTCAGCCGCTTTGCGGGTATTCAGTACTTTTGCACCAAACATGTCGACGTAAAACTGTGCTGTCTTCGCTGAATCCGGAGTTACCAGGTGAAGATGGTCGAAAAGAACATTTGACATTAGAAATCCTCCTTATAAACTGCATTTTCTACTGCTTCACTTATACATCCGTAGTGTAATACATAATCGGGTGAAACATAGCCTTCCTCTTCATATTTAGATATTTGAGGATTTAACTGGAATAATAGTTCTCACGTATTAGGGTGTCAATAGTATTTATTAGATTGATATTTCATTTAAGCCGAACATTTCTGTTGAACTGACCTCTAATTGGGCAGACCACAATCCTATTTCATTTGTTGAGTTAGTATCAATACGATTTGATGAGGTAAAATAATAATAGCTGTATAATTATTATTTGGAGACCGGTAAATTTACTTTATAAAATCACATAGGAGGTGTTATTAAGATGTCTATTTCTTTTTCAGGTAGTGAACTTGTCGATATAGCAATAGGTATAGAGAGGAACGGGATTACTTTTTACGATGTTATGGCCAGGTCAACTAAGAATGCTGTAACCCGTGATTTTTTTCAATATCTGGCTGATACAGAGCGAGAGCATATTAAGATATTCCAGGGCATGCTCGCTGAAGCCGATACGTGGCAGATGCCGGCGTTGTATGCTCAGGAATACGATGATTATCTACGAGCACTGGTCGATAGCTCTATTTTTTCTGATGAAAAAATCACCAGCGTAGTGGCGACCGAGGCGAATAATTATATTCAAGCCCTGGAACTTGCCATAGGGGCTGAAAAGGATTCTATACTATTTTATAACGAAATGAAGGAAGTCATATCACAACGTGCAAAAGACATATTAGATAAGATAATTACAGAGGAGAAATCCCACCTCAAGAAACTCTCCGAGTTAAAGAAAAAGCTAACATCAATATAATACTATGATAGCTGAGTGTACTTATCATACAAGAAACATTCTTGTATTACATAGAACGCACCTGAATGGTAAGAATGCAGGTGAATATTTTACTAGTGTGGCCTGCCCTTAGTAGTTGTCCCACTTATCAGGTTAGTGCCAGGACGGTTTGGTCTTGTAGATATGCCTGTTGATTTTGAGTAGTGCCCTGGTCGGTTGGAGAGAAATGAGCCTTACTGGTGGCAGCGGATGGATTTGAACCATCTACCAAAGGCTTATGAGTGCCAGTTACGAACGGATTAGCTATGGATGTAATCATTTTCATTTCTCCTCCTTAGTTGTTGTTTGAGGCGGGCATCATACCTGAAGAAAGAAAATTATCAAGACGAAGAAGTTCATCTAGATGTCATTCTAAGACTTTTATATATGTAATATGTATAGATATATTGACAGTACAAATAGCTGGGTTTAGTATAGGTATTAAGGCAGTTTAATAGCATTTATTATTAATAGGGAGGAATAAACATGGTTCGCTTAAAGTCTTGTGCCCGTTTCTCACATATTTTACTTGCTTTATTACTAACATTAGTACTGTTGCTAATTACTACACCTATTGCTTCAGCAGATTCAGGCGGACCAGATAGCTATGGGTATTATTATCGCGATAGCAATGAACCTGATGGCCCAACGTATAACTGGATTGATATCACTGGCACCGGTGCTCCAGGTCCAACTGGCGATGATTCATATACTACTGTACCCATAGGATTCGATTTCAGTTTATATGGGGAGGTTTATGATGAGATAGTCATAAGTTCTAACGGCTATCTTACCTTTCCTTATA
>CAYVML010000270.1:0-2655 GCA_964452475.1 uncultured Dehalococcoidales bacterium | reverse complement strand
CATAGAAGGATTACGGCAACTAAATATTAATGCGCAGCATTTTTCAGAACTTGCCAGCAGCAATGAAAAGCTACGAAATATCTGTCTTACTAATCCCACCAAATATGACGTGCTTATCAACAACAAGAAAGTTGCAGGAGCTGCGCAACGCCGGAAACGGGGCGTTCTGTTGCATCAGGGATACATTGCTCTTGATATGCCTTCGGATGATATGACAAATTTATTTTCAATGCAGAATGAGATGTCTCAACTTGTTGTAGAGACATCAACCGCAATCAATACCGTGAGTCAGTATCCATTGGACAGGATAAAGCTGGCAAATGCCATCGCATCTGGATTTGAAACAGCATTGAATATTCGTTTAGTACCGGAAGGGTTGAATTCGATGGAAATCGATATGGCTAATCAGCTAGTTGAAACGAAATATGGAACTGATCAGTGGAATTATAAGTAACGTGCCAGGTGATGGCTTTTTATGATTATAATGAGCCAGTTTCTATTAAATTGCCGGCAGAGCCGCTAGAAGGATAAACAATATCGAGAAGGCGGTTAATTAATATAGCTCATAAATTATAGCTATAGCATTAGTAGAAAGGTTGATCAGTGGGGGAGGGCAGCCTTTCTATTTTTTAATTCTGGCTTGCTTCAACAACCGGGCAGGGCATAGTGATGGTGGATTCGCCCCAGAGACCTACGGATGCGGTAGCCTGGTGAAAACGTATTGAAGAGGAAGCGGAAATCAGCTATTTAATTAATACTCATTCGCATAGAGCCCCCTTTTTTTAGCAATTTTTTCATTTTATAGCTATTATACTTAGCCCGCACAAGCTATTGACATACCTTTCGGGCAGAGTATAATATTACTAGTTTTTCATTTTACTTTTGTAAATTCCACTTTTATTACCTAAAAACCATAACTGGAGGTGATGTTATGTGAGAGATGAATTAATTTGTGTAATGGTAGCGAATATTTTTGGAGGTAAGAGAAATGAAATCTAGGTTAGCAATATTATTGGTAGTAGTAATTACTATCACAGCACTGCTTGTTGCTGGCTGCGCTCCTAAAGCAGAACCAGCTCCAGCACCAACCACGGCACCAACCACGGCACCAACCGCAGCTCCAACTGCAGCACCAGCACCAACTCCTGCACCGGAGCAAGAGGTATTCAAATGGAGAGCTCAGACGCTCTGGGATGCCGGTGAAAACGTATATAAAGATTTTGCTGATTGGTGTGCTAGAGTAGGAGAGGTAAGTGGTGGACGACTCACCATCGAACCATTTCCTGCAGGTGCTATTGTATCCTATAACGAGGCTTTCGAAGCTGTGCGTTCAGGTATGTTCGAAATTGACGGTAGCTCCGGTTATGCTGCAGGCAAGGATCCAGCATTTCAGGTTGCTACTACTCCTGCCATGTTGTATGAGAATTATGTACAGAGAATGATATGGTATGATCGCGCAGGAGGCAGAGAATTAATTGAAGAATTATATCGAAAGTGGGGATGTCATTGTCTTGGGATTCATAGCTGGGGAGACGAATCTTTGATTTTCACAAAAGAGGTGTCTGAAATTGAAGATTTTAAAGGGCTTAAAATGAGGGCACCAGAAGATCAGGCAGCTGTTTTTGCAGCACTAGGAGCTGATGTACGCACAATTCCAGGGCCTGATGTTTATTTAGCATTATCAACAGGAGTCATTGATGCCGCCGACTGGGGTTCCGTCTCTATGAACAAGAGCAAAGGATTCTTTGAGGTAGCGAACTACTATTCCTATCCTGGTTATCATTCCTCAGGTTTTTCTACTTTCTATATAAATGGTGATGTTTACGATGCACTTCCACAGGACCTGCAAAGCATACTTGATTCTACTGCCGTGGAATATGGGCTGAACCAGGAAATGACAGCTACTTATGGTGATCGAATCGCTGTGGCCGAATTAAAAAAGATGGGTGTATATGGTATTTCTGGTAGCCCTGAACTGGTTAAGAGGATAAGAGAATTACATCTTGAAGGCTTTATTAAAGCAGCTGAAGGGAATGATATAGGGACCCGTTTATTAGATTCTCATCTAAACTTTCTGAAAGAGATAGGTCTTATAGATTAAGAAGAATAATAACACTAAAGATTTTTATTGATCAGTTAAGGAGAAGTGGCGGTATATACATGTCACTTCTCCTTAAAAAAAGGAATAGGTAAATGAGGAAATTCGTTAATATAGTTAATTCAATTAGTCTCTGGATGGGAAGAATAGTATCTCCGCTTCTTTTCTTCACAATGGTAATAATCATATTTGCCATAACAATGAGGTTTTTTAAACACTCGCAAATATGGGCATTCGAATTAGCAATATTTTTGGCAACAGCAGTCTATGCAGTTGGAGGCGTATATGCATTGCATCGTCGTGCCCACGTTTCTTTAGATTTAGTTACATCCCGTCTTTCTGCTCGTAAAGTAGCTATTTTAAATGTAATCACGTGGCCATTTGCGTTGTTATTTATTGGAGTGATTATGTGGAAAGGTTTTGGTCCAGCAATGGAGTCATTGCGGATTGGTGAGACTACTTTTAGTGCGTGGAATCCACCTTTATGGCCTGTACGCTGGCTTATACCTATATTCGGCTTTTTTATGCTCCTACAAGCGATATCCATGTTTATTGAA
>CAYVML010000269.1:0-2656 GCA_964452475.1 uncultured Dehalococcoidales bacterium | reverse complement strand
AAAGTAATGGATGAAGTAAAGAAAGCTTTTCCCGATGCAAGGCTGCTTCGCTGGGATAGTGACGTAGCTGGTCAGAAATATAGATATGAAGAATTGCTGACTGATTTTCGTGCCCATAAGGCGGATGTACTTATTGGAACCCAGATGATAGCGAAGGGATTGGATGTGCCTAAAGTAACTTTAGCTGGAATAATCAGTGCCGATACCAGTATTAACCTACCTGATTTCCGTGCTGGAGAACAAACATTTCAACTTATATGTCAGATCGCTAGTCGGGCAGGGCGCGGGTTTAAAGCGGGTAAAGTGATAATCCAAACTTATTCACCTGAGAATTATGCCATTCAGGCAGCTGCCAGGCATGATTATCTAGGCTTTTACAGGGATGAAATAAAATATCGCCGTCAGTATAATTATCCTCCATTTAGTCAACTTATTCGTCTGGTATATAGCCATACCAATAGCGAGTTATGTCAACGGGAAGTAAAGAGGCTAAGCCAAAGCCTTTTAAAAAAAATACAAGATGGGGGTGAGACTAAGCTGAGTCTGATTGGGCCGATGCCTACAGTTATATCAAGGCTTAGAGGTAAATATCGATGGCAACTGATATTGCGCGGTCATAAGATCGTCGATTTGCTGTCGGGTGTAAATCTACCGGCTGGGTGGACTATAGACGTCGATCCTATTAGAGTATCCTGATAGAGAACATGAAGTTGCAAGATAGTAATAAACAAAGAGAGTGTATTAAGGTGTTGGGTCTTCTGGGAAGCCCTAGAAGGAAAGGGAACACTGAAATTCTTCTTGATAGTGCGTTATCAGGTGCTGTAGAACGAGGGGCGGAAGTTGAGAAGGTGTTGATTGCAGAGATGAACATCTCGCCATGTAAGGAATTATACGCCTGTCTTGAAGCTGGCCAATGTGCTATACAGGATGATATGCAGTCTCTCTATGTCAAACTATTGGCAGCAGATCACATTATATTTGCATCGCCAATATTTTTCTATGGTATTACAGCACAGGCAAAGGCTATGGTAGACAGATGCCAGGCACTTTGGGTAAAAAGATACATACTATTTATGGGCAAAGAGGATATTCGCGTGCGGAGAGGAGCGTTCATATCGGTAGGGGCTACCAAAGGGAAGAAACTCTTTGTCGGTGCAGAGCTAACGGTGAAGTATTTCTATGATGCAATAGGAATTAATTATACTAATGCTCTACTAATTGAAAGGATTGATGCACAAGCACAGATTAAAGAACATCCTTCAGCTGTTCAGGATGCTTTCATCCTGGGGCAACAACTTGTTTGTCCAAACTCTTTACGCTGACGAAATACTCTATCCGGGGGAAAAGCTGGTAAATAAACTATAAAATTCTCAGAGTATTCAATTGAACACTGTGTTGAAGTCATGGCAAAGTGGCAAAATATTAGGGATAAAGTTTAATGGTGCTATGAGCTAACTTGATAGAAATATGGATAATCATTACCATTTACATTGTGTTAGCTGGAACCATGTTTTTTATTTGGTTGAAGTTGCAACTAAATGACATAGTTTGATGTAGAAATATGATTTAGGGGAGGGAAGAGAATGAGTGTTGTAGAAGAAGATTTACTAAAGGTCACACATCTAAGTGTTGCAATAGAAGGCAAGGAGATATTAAAAGATATTAACATGTCAATTAGAGCTGGTGAAACACATGCTCTTTTTGGACCTAATGGGAGTGGAAAGAGCACTTTGCTTATGGCGATAATGGGATTCCCTAAATATCAGGTAACTAAAGGAAATATCGTTTTCCAAGGAAAGGACATCACTTCATTACCTGTGGATGAAAGAGCTCGCATGGGGATTGGGGTATCTTTCCAGCGGCCTCCAATTGTCAGAGGAGTAAGGACGCATGATCTGCTCGGGGCATGCATACAAGGTAAATATGATGAAGGAGACCTCAATCTGCTGGCTGAAAAAGCTGATATGGTTAATTTCATGTCCAGAGATATAAATTATGGTTTTTCCGGTGGGGAAACAAAACGCTCTGAGATGATGCAACTGCTCGCTCAAAATCCACAGTTGAGCTTACTTGATGAACCTGAGTCTGGCGTTGATCTGACGAATATTACTGTGATAGGCAGGCTGGTGAATGAACTGTTGGAAAAAAATCTCCGGATTCGCGACCGTACTCACGCTGGTCTTATTATTACTCATACCGGCCATATACTGGAGTATGTTAATGCTCGAACTGGATATGTATTGATTAATGGCAGAATAATAGGCGAGGGTGATCCTCACGAAATATTAGCGACGATTAAAGAAAGGGGTTATGCAAAGTGCATAGAATGTTCAAGATAGACTCTTCCCATCCCAGCAAGAAAAAAGCCAGGGCGGCAATATCCAAGGCAGCTACCAGTGGCGAAGATATTGATCTGACTACATATACAGCCACAGCCAGCGAGCAGCCCTATCAGGCTGACCTGACCCAACTTCCAGAGGATACCAAGGCACGTGTATTGGAAACAGGGGTCATTTTAGATACTGATGCTAAGAGGGCTGGCACTTTTGTTCAAATAGACAATACGCCGGTTTATAGTTCGAGCAGGCAAGAAGGAATTGAAGTTATGCCTGTTAATCATGCCCTGGAAAAATATGACTGGTTGTCTGACTATTGG
>CAYVML010000268.1:919-2679 GCA_964452475.1 uncultured Dehalococcoidales bacterium | reverse complement strand
AAAAACCACTCCTATTTCGATGATAGTAATGCTAGGTACGAGATAATTTCCTCCCATTCTTTGGTAACATAGCCTATGAAAAATGATTTTTCGTTCCAATTTCCTCCTATAAGAATTTAGTAGTTCTCCTCAAAATTAATACCAATCTATATTCTACCCACCAAGTACTAAATATTTGATAATCAGAAATAAATCTTGCAATTATTATAAATAGAAAGTAACATACTACGTAACATTATTTAAATTAGTTACGATATTGGGAGGAATCAAATGAAAAAAAGAGCATTACACTCTCATCTCCAAAATAGAATACTCTTATATATAGAACAAAATGAGGTCAGTTCATTGGCTGATCTGGCCCGTAAGTTTGGCGCTCACCGGTCATCGGTTAGCAGAGCAATGCATTTTCTACTAGATTCTGAGCTTGCTTCCAACAAAAAAGGTAATTGGAGTTTGACTACTAAAGGGAGAGGGGAATTGAAGCGTATAAAACAAAGACTGCCAGAACGAACAACAAAGGCAGCAATGGCAATTAATCGATTGATTGACCAAAATATAATGGCTGGGGTATCTCCAAACGTTTTGTCTATAAATTTGATTTCGCCTTCTACTGGAATCTATGACGCTTCAAAGGTGAAATTAAATGAGACAGTCTTTAAGCCTATAAACACTTATGACCCTGTACTCAATACAGTAGTTCCCTCTACTGGCGTATGTGATGCTGCTAATATGGCTTTAAACAATGATTCGCTAAATTATATCAATCCTATGGAAAATAAAGCAGTCAGCTTTGATTCAATTACTCCGTTGCAGGTTACTAATCCGCTTAATCTGAGCAAGGCAGCAGAATATAATTTAGTTACATCATCAGTCGAGCCATCTCCGAATTATCTTGCTAATATAAATACAGGATCACTTTCAGGAGTATCGATGTTTGACGCGATAAAATCCGCTCATTTTTCATCGGAAGTTAATATGGTGAAATCCATTTCAGCAAACCCAACCCTTAGTGAAATTGCTGCAGGCCAAATAGCTAGTATAACGGACGATAGAGTACAAAGCATTATGGTCGGGCTGGGTCCAAAACTCGCACAAGAATCCCTTGCATCTTTCTCTCAAAGCCAGCGATTAAGTTTATCATCAATCGAGCAAGTTTCTGTTTTGGGTAATGCTGGTTCTCACATAATAGAGGAGTTAGGTCAAGCTAATCTCAACTTAAGTAAAATCATCGGCGATGTTGGGGCAATAAATTCGCAGCTCTTTACTGAGCAGACTATCAAATTCGAAGCGTCTATGCTGATGCCCAATGTGGCTGAGGTAGCTAGAACCTATAACGGATATTTTGCAAATATGGTCAGTGATCTTGGAAAGGGCCTTACTGAATATAGCGCAAATTTAGAGCTTACCATCCCTACTAGTGTTACCACGGAATATATAGGCACAGTAAAGAACATTTTCGCCTTGGACGAGCCAAGCCTTGAAGTAGTTAATATGGCGGAACCGTTACGTGTCTCTTGGCAAGATAGCGCATTTGAAATCGATGAAACTCTCCGATCTTTAGGAACTCATTATCTTAGAATGTGGCATGGTGCCTGGAATGTATTAAAAAGCAATAGCCCAGACCGCATTCGCCAAGCTGCCCATTCTGGGCGAGAACTTCTGATACAGGTTCTCGATGAGCTTGCACCTAATTCTGTCTTTAAAGCAAGAGAGATTAAAGAGCACGGACATAAAGGAAAAATTACAAAAAAAATGCGTGT
>CAYVML010000268.1:0-909 GCA_964452475.1 uncultured Dehalococcoidales bacterium | reverse complement strand
TGTGATGAAGATATTAGGGGTAAGTAGGAGTTCTAAAGTCGATTGGGCTGACTCAGTGGTGAAAGCAATCGAAAGAATGCATGAATGTCTATCAGCCGCAAGCCATTATCGGGATATTTGCCATCAGCCTACTGAAAAGCAAGTAACCGGATTTCTGCATACGCTAGGTGGCCTTCTAGAGTTTATTGAAGGGTCTCGCCATTGAACGGGACGCTCTTAAATTTCTAAATAAAAAATTAGGTCTAGGGGTTGAAACTTAGCGGGGAACCTAGGTTCTAAAGCAACTTATGCCTTAAAAAATAATAGGGGTCGTAGTTTCTGAATGAACTTATGTGAAATAATAGGGGTCGTAGTTTCTGAATGAACTTATGTGAAATGGGATGAAGCCTCTGTTTGAATTTTGTTAAGCCAGTAAGCCTTTCAGGGAATAGTAAATGAATGGCTTTACCCCGACAGCAGAAAGTCATGGCTTTAGTCACGACCTTTTGTGGTCGGGATTACGGTCGGGATGTCGTGCCACTAATTCCCGCCGTTCGTGAAGCGAATCGGCGAAACTAAGTGGTGCCACGGGCTTGCCATGGGGCTCCACCGGCGTCACGGATAATGATTGGGTTGCATTCCTCTTCAAGCAGCCACTTTTACCGAAAACTGCTTTGAGCCAAAATCAGTAAATCTGATCTGAGGTCAGGATTTGTGGAATTCCCTTCCTGTCTGAGACAAGCATGCCCACATTACAGAAAAACCCAACCTCCTCACGAAAGAATTCAGTCAAGAACTCAATCTATTGTCAATCGCGCTGAAAACTTTTTCTAACCCACCAACACAGCAAGGAATTCTGCAAAAGACAAAACAGTATTAACCTACAAAGAAATTTTTCTGCATATCTATTTATAGTGTTTTTCCCTCCAT
>CAYVML010000267.1:0-2690 GCA_964452475.1 uncultured Dehalococcoidales bacterium | reverse complement strand
CACGGCTCAAAGGCCTGGAAATTAGCTATGATATGATAGCTTTTGCAAAGAAAAATGCAACTGAGTATGGGCCCTCTCCGACAAGGTCGAATATTGCCAGGGAGATGCATGGGAGATGCCTTTTGAGGACAATCGTTTTGATGCCGTATTTACTAATAGCTCACTGCATGAATGGGCGCATCCTGAGATGATATTCAACGAGATTGCCCGTGTTATCAAACCCGGTGGAAGATAAGCCATAAGCGATTTACGTCGGGATGTGAGGCCAGCGAGAGGCTAAAGAGATAAACTCTTTGTATAGTAATAGGTAGCTTTATATGTAAAAGGTAACCATTGGGGCACGAACAATTCTTTATCCGCCTCATAAGAAATAATAGCAACGAATATATTTATGTAGTTTTAAAACCAAGGACATACATCAGAGATGTTATTTCCATGGTTTGTCTATACAGAAATGGAGCTGAGGGGATTCGGACCCCTTACCTCCTCAATGCCATTGAGGCGCTCTCCCAATTGAGCTACAGCCCCACTGTTTAGCAAAGTATATCAACTAATTTTAAGACGCTCAACTTATATGTTCAGGCCCAATAGGCCCAGGATGGATCGTAAGCCAAGGTATCCAAGGTAGGCAAGGACCATATTTTTAATCGTTCGGCCGGCCCATGTCATGAAGAAGAACTGGGTGAATCTGAATCGAGACATGCCCATAAAGGCGGCGAAGGGGTAGTAGAGAGGGTTTATTAACGAGGCCATAAAGAAAACTGTCTTTGATCCATGGCGTCTCAATATCTGAGAGATCTTAGCCTGTATGACGGTATCCCAAGCTCGGAATAATCCTCTGCCACTATAACCTGTGAAATAGGCGACAACAGCACCAGCAGCTTCGCCAATCCCGGCTACTGCCCCCACTACTGCGGGGTGTAACACTCCGCCAAGTGTAAATGTAATTATTGGTCCAAAACCAGGTATAACAAATGTAGCACTGGCAAGGACATTAATAGCAAAACATCCCAGATAACCCCAGTTGGCTATCTGGCCTATATAGCTTCGATGCTGAATGATAAAAACACATAAAGCTATAGTAATTGCTAGAGATAGACCCCCTATCAGGGCCTCTCTTTTAGTGGCTCTTATTTGCACGCTTGGGTATTATATCCTGATACTGCTATTTTGTGGTAGCAATAATAACTAAATCATCTCCCTTTGTCTCAATGAAGACGCGGTCTCCTTCTTTGAAATCTCCCTGTAGTATTTTAGTTGAAAGTGGATTTTCTATATAGCGCTGGATAGCCCGGCGTAAAGGGCGAGCGCCATACACGGGATCATATCCCTTTTTAACTAACCAGTCTCGAGCCTCAGGATTTATCTTAAGTGTAATGTTTCGTTCGCCCAGACGTATCTCTACCTCCTGGATTAATAAGTCTACAATCCTATTCAGGTTTTCCTTACTTAGTGTATGGAATATGATGACGTCATCTATTCGATTAAGTAACTCAGGGCGGAAGGTTCTCTTCAGAGCATTTTCTATCTCTCCTTTTATCTTCTTTTCACCCGTTCCTGCATCATGATGGAAGCCCATATCCATTTGCTGAAATCCTTCAGTTCCTAAATTACTGGTCATAATAATAACCGTACTCTTGAAGTCTACAGTTCTACCATGTCCATCCGTAAGCCTGCCATCCTCAAGTATCTGCAGAAGTATATTAAATACATCAGGATGAGCTTTCTCTATTTCATCTAACAGAATTACTCGATAAGGGCGACGCCTTACTGCTTCAGTCAATTGGCCCCCTTCTTCATATCCTATATAACCTGGTGGCGCTCCAATAAGGCGTGATACAGTGTGTTTCTCCATGTACTCTGACATGTCAAGTCTAATTATTGCGTTTTCACCATCGAACAGGAAGCGCGCCAGGGCACGAGCTAGCTCTGTCTTTCCTACACCTGTTGGCCCTAGAAAGATGAAGCTACCAATAGGACGCCTGGGGTCTTTGAGCCCTGCTCTGCCACGCCGAATAGCATTGGAAACAGATATAACAGCCTCGTCCTGGTCTACCATTCTCTGGTGTAGTCTTTCCTCCATGTGTATTAACTTCTCTGACTCAGCCTCGAGTATCTGAGAACTGGGTATTCCGGTCCACTCAGAAATGAGCTGAGCTATATCTTCTTCATCGACCTTCCCGTCGATTTTCTTTTCCTGTTGCCATTGCAGTTTAGCTTTGTTGTATTCTTGTTCTTTTAGGACATTTTCTGTTTTTAGTTCGGCTGCTTTCTGGTAATCCTGCCTTTGTGAAGCCGCTTCTTCTTCGTCATTCAATCGCTTCATTTCCAGGTCAAGCTTCTTAACTTCTTCAGGAGCACTCTCCATCTCAATGCGTAGCTTACTGGCTGCTTCATCGATGAGGTCGATTGCCTTATCTGGCAAGAACCTATCAGAGATGTAGCGCTGGCTTAGTTTTGCGGCAGCTATTAAGGCAGCATCCTCTATTCTCACTTTGTGATGTGATTCGTACCTGGGGCGTAATCCTCTCAGCATTTCTATAGTTGCTTCTATATTGGGCTCACCAATAAATACGGGTTGAAAACGCCTGGCCAGAGCTGCATCTTTTTCAATATGTTTTCGATACTCGTCCAGGGTGGTAGCTCCGATACACTGTACTTCGCCCCTGGCCAGGGCGGGCTTCAATACG
>CAYVML010000266.1:0-2717 GCA_964452475.1 uncultured Dehalococcoidales bacterium | reverse complement strand
ACCTTTTAAACTATTTATCTTGCGAACATCAAAAGTTCCATACTTACGATAGATCCTGATAGCAATTGCCAAAAGCATCGCATTGGTAGCCAGTCCTATAACAATGGCTGTAAGCACCATAGCCTGAGGAAGCGGATCAACATATCTGGCACTTTCCATTCCCTTAACTACAATAGGTGCAATTCCCTGATCGATGTATCCAATAAGACTTAAAAACAGATACAAACTAAACTCCATAATGGACAGGCCAATAACAATTTTTATCAGATTCCTTTTGGTGAGCACACCATAAAGACCGGTTAGAAATAATATAAAACAGAGTACGTAGACTATCATTTAGATACTTCTTCTTTATAAATTACTAGTGCTAAGAAAATTGTGAAAATCGCTGCAGCAACCTCCATTCCAACAGCAATATTATAGAGCGGAATAACTCCGGCACTGATCAATTCGCCAACCTTCCCTGCGGGCAGATAGTTAGAAAAGAAAATTTTTTTTCCCAGCAGGAAAGCTGCAGCAGCCAATACAAGAAAAAATAATATCGCTACGCTTTCTATAATGGAAGAACCTTCTTCTCTTCCCTTCAGTTTTAATATATCGCTTCCATACGACAGGACCAATAGAATCATAGCTCCGGCAATGACTGCACCCCCGGCAAATCCACCTCCAGGTGTAAGGTGACCATGTGTTACAATATATATTCCATAGATAAAAATTACTCCCACTAAAATGCGGGTTACTGTTTTTACTATGGATGTCATTCCTTTCATTTATGCTTTTTTTCCTTTGATTCTTAAAATTGTTAAAATGCCAATTACCGCTGTAAATAGTATTGTGGCTTCCCCTAATGTGTCATACCCCCGAAAATCGAAAAGAATTCCGGTAACCAGGTTTGCGCTTCCTGTTTTAGATGCAGCATCTACAATATAGGCTGTCGACATCCTTGTCTGATGCATTCCTAAAGGATCAAGCGTGTGAATGGCCTGGGCAAAGAAATAGAGGAGAAGAACTGCGAATATCAATACTGCCAAAATATTTATCAAATATCTTGTATTGATATATGAACTGCCATTCACATTAATTTGAGCCTTTTCTTTAAGTTCTTGCCGCGTGCTATCCAGAACAACTGCCACCATTATGATAAGTGTGATTGTTTCTACAACAATCTGAACTATAGCTAAATCAGGAGCTTTCAATAATAGGAAACATACTACCAGTCCATAACCCACTACTCCGCAAGAGATAAGCGCGGAGAGAAGATCTTTTGCATTCAGGGCAAAAATGGCTCCGATTATCATAAATCCCAGTATGACTGATAAAGCGATTTCCATTACATATCAGATCAGGTTAAAAAATATGAGCATTATTATCAGGCCAATTATCATCCATGTTGAATATCTAAGCAGAATTCCATTATGTGCTTTGCTAAGCAGACTATTTAACCAAACCACAGCTTCTCTTGATAAATAGTAAATATCGAACCACTTCTTCTTTGCTTTTCGGAAAAAGAATGAGAACAAAGCAAAATCGCTGATGGTATTATAGAATTCAGTGACTGTAAATCCAGTTGATTCCTGAATTTTCTCCCCTCCAATAAAACTGTCATCGCGTCTGAAATTTTTTAAATTCCCTATTGCATAGATTATCAATCCCAGAATAATTGACACGATAACAAGAAGTGAAACAAATGATGAATTCCAGTTCCCTATATATGCAGCTTCTCCTGCAATAGAACCAAACAAATAGGGTACTACCTGTTTTGTGGCAAAAACGCCAAACCCAACACATAGCAGCACTATCACTATCAAGGGAATTAACATAAGGACATTTGCTTCTTTGACCTTGGAAAATTCCGGTTTTCTCCTTCCTAAAAATATTCCCGAAATGAATTTTATGAAACTTGCCAAAGTCAAAGCTGAACCAATTACAGCCAATGCCAACCAAACTATCCATAGATTATTGGCAAGACCTGCTTCTCTGCCAAATTCAATAATTCCCTGGTATATGATCCATTTCGAAGCAAAACCATTAAATGGTGGTACCCCTGAAATAGACAGGGCAAAAATTAATCCAGCAATGAACGTGATGGGCATGCTCCCCGACAAACCTCCCAAATCCTCCAATTTATCTTTCCCGGTTTGTTCTTTGACATTACCGGCAGTAAGAAATAGTCCGCTCTTATATAGAGCATTATTGATCATATGAAATAATCCACCAATAATACCTAACATAGAACCTAATCCTAATCCGGTGACCATATAACCCACCTGAGAAACAGCATGATATCCAAGCAATTTTTTGTAGTTATGCTGAATTAATGCCATCATCACTCCTATAATTATTGTAGATACTCCGATAATTATAATTAACAGTGTTAACCATTGAGTTAAGATGAACATTTCATTACAGAGTCGGGTTAAAAAGTAGATACCTATCAGTTTATCCAGAGAAGCCGGCAAATACGCACAAGATGATGCCGGGGCATTTTTGGTATAATCCGGGATCCAGGTATGAAAGGGGAAAACTCCAGCTTTTGTGAAGCTACCTATTAATAAAGATAAAAAGGCAATTAGTCCGAGTGGGTTTGAAGTTAAAATCTTCAGTTCAGAAATATTCAAGCTTGGATTGATTTTCCAGATAACACCAATACCAAAAATCATTATTGCATCGGCACCACCAATTAGGAAACCATACGTTCCGCCCGAAGACGGAAGCAT
>CAYVML010000265.1:0-2725 GCA_964452475.1 uncultured Dehalococcoidales bacterium | reverse complement strand
GGGAAAGTCTCTCTCCTGCCGGTCCGATGCAGGCAACCTTTGCTGTTTTCGCCCCGTGACGTTCAGCCAGGATATCCTCAGTGTCATAGCTGTCTTTCCCCCATAAATCACTGGCATCTTTCAATTCTGCCTTGCCATTCTCTATATATAAATATACGGGCTTTGTTGAGGCACCAGTGAAAAAGACACCATCATAACCGGCAAATTTTAGATAGGGACCAAAATCACCTCCACAATTTCCATCTCCCCATCCACCAGTTAAAGGAGATTTACATACGACCTGGAATCTCGAGCCGGAAATTACCGGGGTGCCAGTGAATGGCCCGGTCATCACCCCAAGGATGTTTTCAGGACCCAAGGGGTCGACTCCTGCTTTCATTCGGCTATAGATGAGTCTGGTGCCTATGCCATAGCCTCCGATGAAATCACGGCAAAGCTTCTCGTCGAGTGACTCATCTTTCATTGTACCTGTTCCAAGGTCTACCCAAAGAATTTTTCCTATATAACCACCTGTCATTTGATTTCCCTCCTTTTCCTGTTTATAAAATTGCTCAAGTATAAGTTCTATACTGGGTTAATTGTCCATGCCTCTTCCTTTGTCTAGGTTATCATTTTCCTCTGCTCCTCCCTCATAGTCTGTGAATCGGTTGATTGGTGCAGTAGCAATTCCATCGCTTGCGCTCATAAAGAGTACTTTAGCTGTCCCTTCTTCATCGACGAATATATCTAATACTTTTACATCCTCCTCATCTCCAGTAGCATTATGAAAAATTGCTCTCATTGGTCGTCGATTGGCACCGACAATTCAAAACATATTTGCTGATATCTATCTTGGAGAAGTCTTACTTCAGAGCTAGAAATAAGCAATGAGTGCGATTATTCCTACAATAATGAGATAGATTCCTACCAGGTAATTAAGTATTTTAGGGAAGACCATCACAATAATACCGGCAGCCAGACTGATTATTCCTACAAATAGTCCTACACTTCCAATTCCAATAGACATGGGTGCCACCTCCTTATTTAATAATTCCTCCCTGAGTGTTACTGATATTCATTGATTGTGAGTTTAGCACCTTATTATGATTGCTGGCAATGGTTACATAAGGAACAATAGTGAATTTTACAATTTGTTTAGCTTTTGTCTTGTAAAATAGGTTCTCAAGCGATAAAATGCTTCTAGTTGTGATAGGTTTCGAGCAGCTTAAAAAACTTACTCATAAATCACCATCCAAAATCGTACTTTTGGTCATAGATGGGTTGGGTGGCTTGCCTCGTGCTGGGACTAATAAAACCGAACTGGAATCAGCCAGAAAACCAAATCTGGACCAACTAGCATGTGATTCGATTTGTGGGCTTACTGTTCCTATAGGCTCAGGAATTACAGCAGGAAGTACTCCAGGGCATCTGGCAATTTTCGGGTATGACCCAATTGCATATAGTGTCGGGCGAGGTATTGTGGAAGCTCTGGGTATAGATTTGGAGCTAAAACCTAACGATATAGCGGCTCGTGGTAACTTCTGTACTGTAGATAGTAATGGCATTATTATTGATCGCAGGGCTGGCCGAATCAGTACTGAACGGAACATCAACTTGTGTTATTTGCTTAATGAAATTGATATCGATGGGGTTGAAGTCATAGTCCATCCTGTGAAAGAACATAGATTTGTGCTTATCCTCAGAGGCGATAGGTTGTCGGCTGATTTGGAAGATTCTGACCCTCAACAAGTTGGCTTGCCAGCTAAAGGCATAGAACCTATATCTACTGGAGCTGAAAAAACTGCGAAAATAGCCAATGAATTTATCGCACAGGCGAAGAAAAAGTTGCGGAATGAGAGAGATGCAAACATGGTTCTTATGAGAGGATTCTCCCAGCATCCGAATTTTCCTACTATACCGGAAATCTATAAGTTAAAACCATGTGCTGTTGCCATATATCCAATGTATCGTGGTCTGGCTCGAATGCTGCAGATGCAGGTACCTCCAGCCGTGAAAAATATAGCTGAAGAGATAGAGGAAGTTGGTCGTTACTACAAGGACTATGATTTCTTTTTCGTTCACTATAAAAATACGGACTCCCTAGGGGAAGATGGCGACTTCGATGCTAAAGTTCAGGCCATTGAAGAACTTGATGCTGTTCTTCCAGGTTTGTTAAAACTAAGTCCTGATGTTCTAGTTGTAGCAGGTGATCATTCTACCCCTGCCACTTTAGCGATGCACAGTTGGCATCCAGTGCCTTTTCTGCTGAATTCCAAATGGTGTCGTCCCGATAGTGTAACAGAGTTCTCTGAAAGGGCATGCAATTTCGGAAGCCTGGGACGTTTCCCTGCTGTGGATATTATGCCACTAGCGATGGCAAATGCCTTAAAGTTACAGAAATTTGGTGCGTGAGGGAATGAAGATTCGGAAGGCTGTTATCACTGCTGCTGGTTGGGGGACGAGATTCTTGCCTCTTAGCAAGTCTGTGCCAAAGGAGCTATTACCTTTGCTGGATAAGCCTATAATTCAATATGCTGTAGAGGAGGCTGTAGCCTGCGGTATTAAACTGGTAATAATAGTAACCAGCCAGGGGAAAACTGCTATTGAAAGTTACTTCACGAGAAATGCAGGGCTGGAGCACGTCCTGGAACAACAAGGGAAAACTATCTTGCTGGATAAGCTACGCTCCCTATCAGAAATGGTGGATTTTTGCTTTGTTCCACAGGTACAAGTATTGGGCTTGGGA
>CAYVML010000264.1:0-2730 GCA_964452475.1 uncultured Dehalococcoidales bacterium | reverse complement strand
TTAATATCATTAGTGGAAAATATAAGTCATCCTCTGGGTCGATTCTATTTAAGGGTGAAGATATATCCGGTCGTTCTACTCATATCCTTAATCGGATGAAGATATCCCGCTCATTTCAAATAACTAATGTCTTTCAGGAACTGACAGTATTTGAAAATGTCCGCTCTGGAGTGCGATGTAATCATGGCTTGCGCTATAATTTTTTTAAGAAGCCCGGCAGTATCCCGGAGGTTAATGAAAAAACAGAGGAGATCCTGGCTCTTGTTGGCTTGGCAGATGTAAGGGAGACACCAGCCAGAGAACTATCTTATGGCCAACAGCGGGCCCTTGAGATCGCTATTACCCTTTCTACCGAACCGGAACTAATCTTGTTGGATGAACCGACCGCGGGCATGACCCGTGAGGAGACGTCAGAGGCAATCAAGATGATCGGCAAAGTAACAGCAAACAGGACATTAGTCATTATCGAACATGACATGGATGTTGTCTTTTCACTGGCAGATACCATATCCGTTTTGCACTATGGTTCAATTCTGGTTTCGGCAAGGCCCGAGCAAATCCGAAATGACCAGAGAGTAAAGGACGCGTACCTGGGAGAAGAGAGCGAATAATGTTATTAGATGTTGATGAAATTCATAGCTATTATGAAAAAAGTCATATCCTCCATGGGGTTTCTCTGAAGCTAGAGAAAGGAGAATTGGTATGCTTGCTGGGGCGGAATGGTGTTGGGAAATCAACCACGCTCAAAAGTGTGATGGGTATCGTCCAACCCCGAGAGGGAAGTATTTTATTCGATGGCCAAGGCTTGATCGGCAAAGAACCTTATCAAATTTCACGTATGGGCATTGGTTTTGTACCCGAGGACAGGCGTATTTTTCGAAGTCTGACCGTCACTGAAAATCTCCTGATGGGAATAAAGAGGGAAAAGAATGAAGCCTCATCGAAACAGGGCTGGACAATAGAAAAGGTATATGAAGCCTTTCCTCAATTGAAAGAACGTAAAGACAGTAAGGGGGCACACCTGTCAGGCGGTGAACAGCAAATGCTTACAGTGGCACGCACTCTAATGGGTAATCCGCAACTCATGCTCATTGATGAACCTACAGAGGGTTTAGCACCCACTATTGTGAAGGATGTATTAAACATGCTTTCAGCCATTCGCGAATCGGGGGTTGCCATATTGATGGTTGAACAGAATTTTAAGGCTGCGATCAAAATTGCAGATCGATTTTATATCATGAGTAAAGGGCAGATTGTTTTCGAGGGAGATGGTTCAGCTTTACAGGCAGCAGAAGACGTAAGGAGACAGTATTTAGAGGTATAAGTTTTAAAAAATTAACAATAAAAAGGGGGTGGAAATGTAACAGGCATTATTTAGGGCTAGGAGTTTTAAAAAATTAACAACAAAAAGGGAGGACATGTACCATGAAAAAAAGAGTATTATTGTGTATGGCTATTTCACTTGCAATCGCCGGGGCGTTTTTTATCACAACAAATTCTCAAGCTGCAGAACCCATCAAGCTGGGTGTGTGTGAGCCGCTTTCAGGAACTTTTAAGGACATCGGTGATCGCTACCTAGAAGGTGTCGAGTATGCTGCAAAAGTCATTAATGAAAAAGGAGGGCTTCTGGGACGGAAAGTTAAGGTTATTCCCATTGATACAGAACTTAAACCAGATGTGGCAATCCGCAAGGCCACAAAGTTGATTTTGAAAGAGAACGTTAGATACTTTTGCGGCGGCACTGGCAGCTCGGTTGGCGGAGGTATGTCGGTTCTGGCAGAGAAAAATAATGCATTGATGTTATCATATGGTATGGCTGCTGCCAGCTTAACTGGGAAAAAATGTAGTAAAAACTTTTTTCGTGCATGTCTTAACACGGATATCCAGTCATTCGCCTTGGCAATGTGGGTGGCCAAGAGTGGGTATAAGAAAGTATTAGGTATTGCGCAGGATTACTCATTTGGACATGAGGCAGTTGAAGCATTTATGAAAAAAGTAAAGGAACTGAATCCTTCCATTGAGATAGTTGGTAAGCTTTTTCATAAGGCTGGAGAAAAGGATTTTGCTCCTTACGTGAGCCAAATTATCGCTTCAGGAGCAGAGGTTGTTTGGACTCCCAACTGGGGAAATGACCTCTCCCTGCTTATTAAACAAGGCGGAACTCTTGGCCTAAAGGCCAAAATCGTTTCTTACTATCTCAATGATGAGTATTTGATCAAGAGCGTTGCAGACGATAGTGCAATAATCGGTAACATCACGGCTGAGGCATATATGCTTTCCATTCCTACGGAAAAGAACAGGAAATTCATAGAAGGATTCTATAAAGATAAGGGCTATTACCCCTCATGGCTTCGCGGGAAAGCCTATACTGCAACTATGTTTTGGGCCGAAGCTGTAAAAAAGGCAGGTAAGGATGATGTTAATGCGGTGATTAAGGCATGGGAGGGCCTTACATATGAAGGACCGGCAGGGACTTGGTACATGCGTCCCTGCGATCACCAGGCCCAGATACCAGTCTGGGTAGCGAAAATGGTGAAAGACAGCAAGTTCTTTAAACACGCCTTTGTGGGAACACCCACAATGATGTCTGTAAAGGATATTGAAATTCCTTGCGAAAAGACTGGCTGTATCATGAAATAAGAAGGAAGAGCAGGAATAAGAATTCAAAGTTACAGCATTTAAAGAGGGATAGGGCGCTTGATTCTTTTCACTTATCGGCGCCTTATCCTA
>CAYVML010000263.1:0-2735 GCA_964452475.1 uncultured Dehalococcoidales bacterium | reverse complement strand
CAAATCCAAACGGAATATAATATTCTTCGTCGGGAATTAATCCCTTAGTTTTATAAAGCAGCTTGTGTTCAAAACATATCACTGGATCATCTGATTTTAAAGCAGTTTTAAATAAGCCTTTCATATCATATGGAGTGGCTGGCACAATAACCTTGATTCCTGGCACATGCATAAAGATAGTCTCGATAGATTCTGAATGCTGGGCAGCGCCTGAACTGGTGATGCCATACGGCCCCCTTAAAACTAGATGTATATTTGCCTGCCCACCGGTCATGTACCTGAATTTCATAATTTGGTTTGTCACCGCTGTCATTCCTGTAAAAAGAAAGTCAGCGAAATGAAATTCTGCGACTGGCCTCATTCCCACAAGTGCTGCACCAAGTGCTGCACCATATATAACTTCCTCTGATATTGGTGTGTCAATTACCCTATCAGGAAATTTACCTAAAAGTGATTTATAGGCGCCAAAAATCCCTCCCTGCTTAGCGATATCCTCACCATAGGTAAAGATAGTCGGATCTCTCGACATCTCTTCGAGGATTGCCTCACCTAGGGCTTCTGCAAAGGTTAGCTCACGCATTTCCATTCCTATTAATCAACTTAATCAACGCTCCTTTTTCTAATCAATGCAACCTGCAGTATCCGCGAAAAGGTCTTCAAGGGCAGATTCAAGTGGTGGCCATGTACTTTGCTGGGCAAATTTAACAGCTTCGTCTATTTCTTTTTCTGCCTCATTCCAAATCATCCCTTTCTCAGTATCCGTAAGCATATTAATTTCTATTAAATTTTTCTCAAATCGCCCGATGGGTTCTTTCTGCCAATATGTTTCGACTTCGTTCTTATCCCTGTACATCTGGTCAAGGTCACCAACATAATGACCTTTAATACGATATGTCTCAGCCTCTATAAGAGTAGGCCCTCCACCCCGCCTTGCCCTATCAACCGCCTCCATGGCCGTCTCATAGACAGCGATTACATCATTTCCATCTATCGAGGTGGCAGGTATGTTATACCCTATAGCCCTGTCGGTGATGCTCTTCCCGGCTGTTGTTTGCTCCTTCCAGGTAGAAGCGAAATGGTTATTTTCTGCGATGAAGATTACAGGTAACCTGAAGACGGAACACCAGTTCATTGCCTCAGCTACAGCTCCTCTATTAGAAGCCCCATCACCAAAGAATGCTACAACCACCTGATCAGTCTTCTTAATCTTCACTGCCATTCCTGCCCCGGATGCAATGGGCAAGCCACCCGCTACCTCTCCATTTGCTCCCAGAACACCAATGGAGAGGTCAGCAATATGCATCGAGCCTCCCTTGCCTCGGCAATACCCGGTAACTTTCCCATAGAGTTCTGCCATCATTTTATTAACATCTGCGCCCTTTGCAATCATGTGCCCATGGCCTCTATGGGTGGAAGTGATAAAATCCTCCCTTGTGAGATTTGACATAACCCCTGTAGCAATAGCCTCTTGTCCAATATAGAGGTGTACATAACCAAGGACTTCTCCTTTGAGGAAAAGTTCCTCAGCCCTGGTTTCAAACAAACGAATTCGCACCATAGTGCGATAGAGTCCAAGTAAAAAATCTCTTGAATATTCCATCAGCAATTCCTTTTTTATTATACATCTTTCTCTCACGAGGAGATAATTAAAGAGAAAATTGTTTAAGCTTAATAAACAAACGTGTTCAGATAGCGATATTTTTGCTAAACTATACTCGGTTTTACAGGGCATTATTCAAATAAATAATTGCCCGATCTTTCCCTGAAATGTGAATCGTTAGGAGGTATAGACTTGTATAAAGATGATGGGTTATTAGATGACGAAATGGCGACCATAGATAGAATAATAAAAGAAAATAGAAGTGATCCGAATTATTTAGTCAAGATATTACAAGAAGTGCAAGAAATATTGGGATATATGCCTGTACCAGGGCAGAGGTTAATTGCAAAGAGGCTAGGCGTTCCTACCAGTAAAATATATGGCATTGTAAGTTTTTATAACTTTTTCCGATTATCCCCTCCAGGCAGGCACAGCATTAATATTTGTATGGGAACTGCATGTTATGTAAGGGGAGCGAACAGTATTTTAGAGGAGATAAAAACCAGGTATAGCGTAGAGCCTGGTGGTACGACAAGCGATAGGAGGTTTACTTTGGAAGTGCTCAGATGCTTGGGTTGTTGCGCTATTGGGCCAGTGATTACGGTAGATGGGAAGGTTTATGGGCGCATGAAGACATCGAAGGTAACGGAGATACTGGATAAATATAATTGAGGTGACGCGATGATAGAATCTTTTGAAAGACTTACAGCATTTAAGGAAGAGATAAGCAAGAAAAAAAGTGAGGCTAACCGTAAAACGCGAATAATAGTACATGGCTCGACGTGCGGGATTGCGTCTGGTTCTAAAGATATATTAGAAGCTTTCAGGGTAGAGGTACAGCAAAAGAATCTGGAAGACGTTGAAATCATGGAATATGCTTGTATTGGCTGCTGCTGTTTTGAACCTTATATCACTGTCATTGATAATAAAAGCTCCAGCACTATGTATGGCTACCTCGATAAACAGAAAGTTAAAGTCATAGTGGAGAAACACATCGTCGGAAGGGAAATCGTTAGAGATTATGTAATAGATCAAAGTATCCCTTTCTTTACAAAACAAACACGGAGAGTGACTGCCCTGCTGGGGAAGATAGATCCTCTGAAGATTGAGGATTATATCTTGCATGATGGATATC
>CAYVML010000262.1:0-2740 GCA_964452475.1 uncultured Dehalococcoidales bacterium | reverse complement strand
GCACCGGGGCTATAATGAGTTATGCCTGAGGCGGGCAAGCGTTTCTTTTTATAGCGAAACCTATCCACCGACTACCTTCTCATTTAAGCACTGGTAGATGGTAACCTGATATAATCTACAATTCCTTTCCTCGCTTAACTACCTGATGTCACTAACAAAATCTCCTCCCGAGACATTTCACAATATTCACTCTTCTGCCATCTGCCCTTCCCTCATTCCTTTGGACGTTCCTACTTACCCAGTGGATACTTCATTGCTACTTCTAATTATTTTTATTGTTATCTAACGCTAATAATGTCCATTTCATTAATATCACTATGCTTTTAATTCTTTAGTCATTTTATTTTCCAAACTTGGTTCTATATTCGTGATTTATCAGCTTTAGGATGAAGATTTAATATATAAATAAACTATACTATTGTATTCTTATTCTATTGACAATTTAGACGGTAGCGATTAATATGATTATATAGTTTTATAGTCTATTTATTTATCTACTCAGTTATCTGGATAGATACGGGGGGCTGATAGCGGTGATTGAGCAAATCATGGATATCAGAATTATAGAGATGAGGTTGGGGATTTATCTATGACTTCTACTGCTTTTCATTTTCTTACCTCCTTTAATGGGGAGAAGGATTTTATTCATATATTCTTCTCCCCAATTCAAGCCGTACTAAGAACAATCACTCATCAGTGCTTAGAATGTAACCGAAAAATATATAGAGGAGGACAATAGACAGCGCTTTGATCCTGTGAGTTCCCTGTGGATAAACCCGAGGTCGCAGTGACTAACCTTGAAGTGCTAGCCAAGGAAGAGGAAGCACCTATACCAGCATTGTCCAGGGCGAGAGCGGCTGCCGAGATAATAGCAATCTTCAGTGGGCATTCCTATAGCAGCACCAGGGATAAGAAATAAACAATAGTTTACAGTATTGTGAAAAGGAGGTGATGATTGGGAAAAATAGTGAGGTTACTTCGTAATACCTGTAGCGAATGATATCAATACTAACAAAAATATTTTCATGGAGGAAAAAATGAATAAAAAAATAGCTCTATTATTAGTGGTTGTGGTTATGGTTCTCAGCCTGGTAGTGGCTGGTTGTGCTCCCAAGGCAGAACCAGCACCGGCACCGACCGCGGCACCGACCGCGGCACCGACCGCGGCACCAACCGCGGCACCAACACCTGCCCCAGCGGCAGAGGTAGTTAAATGGGCAATGCAAAACACCAATGCCCCGACGACTCCCAGTTTCATTATGAATGAGAAACTCTTTGCAGATATATTGATAGCCACTGAAGGGCGTGTAGAAATAACGCAATACCCCGGTGGCGCTATCGTCCCTGCCTACGAGGAGATCGAGGGTGTGGAAACTGGAGCTCTCGATATGGGCTCCCTCACTCCTTCTCACGAGAATAACAGGGTTCCCACCGCCGATATCTTCACCTGCCAGGTTTCAGGAATGGACTGGCGTGCCATCAGGGCCTGGTATCAGGTGGGTGGTGGCTACGAGTTACTTGAAGAAGCATTCGACGAGTTTCCAGTGAAATGGCTGTATGGGGCATTCCAGACAGGTGAGGCGTGGTGTCACTCAACCATAGAACTTAAGTCAGTAGCTGATATTAATGGACTTAAGATGCGATGCCGAGGTGACGCCGGAGGAATGCTGGAGAACCTGGGCGCATCAACTGTCTTCATGCCTGCGGGTGAAATTTATGAAGCGCTGCAGAGAGGCGTGATCGATGCAGCTGAAATGGATATGATGGCATCGAACTGGCCTTATGGTTATCATGAAGTGGCCGAATATCTCTATCTCTCCAAGGCTCGAGCTCAAGCATCGCCCGGCTTTTTCGTAGTCTACGACGGCTCATGGAACAAGCTCTCAGACGCTGATAAGATGATTGTAGAGAATATGTGCAATGCCTTTAATGACTACACCTCAAATAAATATAACCAGCTCGACCAGGAAGCATATGCGAACTTCAAAGCGTACGGAGTCAAAATTGCACCTATCCCATGCGACATCAACTCTGCATTACGGGCAGAGGCAGAAAAATACTATGCCAGCAGGGCTGCTGCAGACCCGGTCTATGCAAAGGTATTGGAATCTCAAAACGAGTTCTATAGATTGTTCAATGAGGCAGAAGAGCTTTCTAGACCGATTTATTGTGATGAAAAATTATAATAAGCATGGATGTGAAAGAGAGAACTGTAGATGACTAAGGTATTAAAATTCGTTGACTGGATAAGCGAACAGACAGGGTCGTTATCCAGATGGCTGGTTGCTGTATTGATAGTACTGGTATTCTCGGATACAGTCGCGCGGTATCTCTTCAATGCACCCTTATCGTTTGGCTACCAATTAGCCTGCATGCTCGGAGCAGCTATTTACGCCCTGTTTTGGGGATACGTGCACAAGAATCGTTCTCACGTCAGGGTAGACCTGCTGTATAACCTGCTTTCTGAGAAGGGTCGGGCAATACTGGACATCGTCTTTACCACAGTGCTGATGTTTCCAGTGATGTTTATCATGATCAGGATTTCCGCTCAATTAACGGTTCGTTCCTTCATTGGTGGCGAGGTATTAACCGAGAGCTACTGGTACCCGCCTGTGTGGCCAATGAGAGCAGTAGTACTTATCGGGCTGATATTGCTGCTGCTTCAAAGTATCGTTGAGTTGATACGTGATATTCACTTCGTAGCTAAAGGAGAACGACTATGATTGGAATACTATCCGGT
>CAYVML010000261.1:0-2756 GCA_964452475.1 uncultured Dehalococcoidales bacterium | reverse complement strand
GGAAAACCACCACTCTGTCAACCATGATTAACCATATCAATAGCAATAAAACCTGCCATGTGGTTACCATCGAGGACCCCCTGGAGTATAACCATACCAACATCAAGTCAGTCATTACCCAGCGTGAACTGGGCAGGGATACACAGTCCTTTGCAAAATCACTGAAATATGTCCTGCGGCAGGACCCCGACGTCATACTGGTGGGAGAGATGAGGGATTTGGATACTGCTGCTGCAGTGCTTAACATAGCAGAGACCGGCCACCTGGTATTGACCACCGGGCATGCCCCGGGTGCAGCACAGGCTATAGAACGTATCGTGGACTTTTTCCCTCCTACTGAGAGGCACCTCTCCCAGGTGAGGCTGGCATCTGTTCTTATAGCTGTACTTTGTCAAACACTGGTACCACGGGCTGATGGTTCTGGAAGAATAGCCGCTGTGGAGATAATGCGCGGGACAACCGCGGTTAAAAACCTTATCCGCGAAGGCAAAATCCACCAGCTACCAAACGTAATCCGTACCAGCAGCGACGATGGCATGGCAACTATGGACCAGTCGCTGGTAGACCTCTTTCTTGCACACAAGATAACTGAGGAAAGTATGTACGAACTGTGCCTTAACATAAAAGACGTAGAAAAGCTGGTCGCCAGGGGGCATCACTCATCTCAACACCGGAAATAGCACATGCCTGAATTCCTGGGGACAAGAATGACAACCCACACGTCGTTTATAGCTCATAGTTCATGGCTCATGGCTCATGGCTCCTCTACACCCCAATACCGGGTAGATTCCTGCTTTCGCAGGAATGACAGGTTATTAGCCGTTGGGGAATCAATACACGTACGACTAATATATTTGCTCATTAGCTGATAATTGCTGTTATAATGTAAGTAAGTTGGAGGTATCTGAAAATGCTTGATATTAAGAAGGATTTTGTCGTCACAAATAGCAATAGAAAGAAGGCAGTGTTAATAGATATAGAAACATTTGAGCGGATAGAGGAGATTCTGGAAAATTACGGGCTTGGAAAGTATATGGAAGAGGTTAGAGACGAAGAGGCTCTATCCATCAAGGATGCCACTCCATATTACGAGACCTTAAAAAAAGATTAGGATGGTAACCTGCTCTTATAAGAAAACATTCCTGAAAGATTTGGCAAAATTACCCCTATCTCAACGTAAACAGGTCGAGAAGTTAGTATTCGAGCAAATTCCTCAACTTGATAGCATTTTTACCTCGCCAAATTTAAAGAAGATGAAAGGTTACCAGGACTACTACCGCATAAGATTGGGTGATTATAGAATAGGCTTTGAGTTTATAGAAGCTAACAATGTCATCTTTTACAGAGTCAAAAGCAGAAGTGAAATTTATAAAGTTTTTCCCTGACTATGCCATATTATTTATGAGGAGCCACGTTTTTTTCTGTCATACCCGCAAAAGCGGGTATCCACCATCAGGCTCAATTTAAAGCGTTGAGTTCATTTTAATCGGTTATGCGGTTTATAATACCTTCCTTTATGTGGTGGAGAATACGTTCGCATTGGCGAATACCCGGGTAGATTCCTGCTTTCGCAGGAATGACAGAGCATGCCGCAATACGGAGTTTGGGTTGTCGGTTCAGATACCAAGGAAAAAACAAGGGCTGAGAGGGAAAACCCTCTCAGCCTCTAAATCACCAGTTCAGTATTTTAATGGTGTAAGTTGTTACAACTTATTATTAAGCCTTTGCGCCCTGTGTTACCTGACCATCTTCGGTAATCGTGTATTTATACGTAGTCTGGTTAATCAGATATCTTGCAGGATTATTAGCTGCAGCAGCAGGATTGGCTGGAATAACTACGTCCGTATATTCTACAACGGTATGACCGGTCTCATTTGAAGAAGCTGCAGCAGCGGATACCGCTACCACCACATTGTGTGCCTCTGCCGCCTTGGCTTCCAATTCACCCGCACCGATGAACTCAACCACATTGGGCACCGCCACCGCAGCAATGATGCCCAGGATAGCGATGACTACCAACAACTCTATCAGGGTGAAGCCCTTCTGGTGCTTCTGAAAACATTTGAATATGGGATATTTTGACTTGAACATTTTTATCTTTCCTCCTTATTTTTTCTTTGCGTCCTAGTTTATAGTTTATATCTGTTAAGATTTAATTTCTATAGTAACCTCGTTAAAACATTCACTACCCAAAAACCACCACTACTTGAATTATTCCCAATAACACCACCTCCTTTCTCGCACCCCACTTTATTTTTTAACACTTTGTTCCTTATCTTACAACTTTAGTCTCTATTAGTTCAATTTTTTGTTTAATCATCGTCCATTTAATACATTTATCATGCCTCCCAGGTTGTCTTAACCTACTTTTTGTTTACTTTCAACATCTAACATTCCCCTTTCTTATACATTACAACTTTAAGCCCTGTATCATCAACAGTCAATAGACAGTTGGTACTAGATTGCATAGGTAAATGGTCATACCTGCTATTGACAATCCCTATCGAGATAGCCACAATGAGCCGTGATGGAAATACTCTCTATCGCTTTTTTCGCCGCCCTGGGACTGGCAGTTGGAAGTTTTCTCAACGTATGCATCGACCGCCTGCCCGCTGGTCAATCCATCATCAACCCGCCATCTCGTTGTCCTTGCTGTCAACACCACCTGGCCGCCAGAGACCTAATTCCCTTATTTAGCTATCTATGGCTCAGAGGACATTGCCGCTACTGTCACTCCCCCATTCCAAAACGCGTCT
>CAYVML010000260.1:0-2783 GCA_964452475.1 uncultured Dehalococcoidales bacterium | reverse complement strand
TTATGAGCTGGTTATTAGCAATCTTCATGGCGGCATCATGACCAGATATAGACCTGGTGATATGATCCGAATAACTTCCTTGCGAAATGAGAAGCTTAATATTGATATACCCCAGATGGTATTTGAAAGGCGAGCTGATGAACTTATTGACATTACTGGTTTTGGTCGCCTGACAGAGAAAGTTATCTGGCAGGCGGTTGAAAATACCGGCATCCCTTATGTGGATTGGACGGCGCGTAAAGAGATAGTAAAGGATAAACCAATGTTGCATCTCTACGTTGAGCTTAAAGGTAACTATATTGCCAGTGAAAAAACCATAGCAGCGGCAGTGTGGGATAATCTCAGGGAACTAGACAACGTTTATCACTATAATATCTACGGTGCGTATGGTGATCCGGAGATTATACTTGGTATAAAACCGCTAACAGTCACTTTACTTCCACAAGGTGCTTTTGCTCGTTATACAGTTCAGCGGCAAGCTGAGGGAGCTGACTTAGGACATCTGAAGCCGACTCATATAAATCCTTCTGATAAGGTGCTTTCCTTGCTTGGAGCTCCCAGTGTTGTAGTGGAAGAAGTGCCCGTAAAAGAAGCCGAACGTGTGGCTACCGGTTAAAATTGAGCACAGCAGCATGTATTTGCAGGGGTGGGGTTTAACCTAGCCCCTGTTCCATTATAATGGCCTTGTTCTAGCCCTTTATCTTAATGGAAGAGGTCATGATTACCTGTAAAATTCTTCACTCCACTCGTAATAATATAGAATACTATTGCCGCAAGGAAAGAAACTGGAGATTGTTTCAGCCTCCCTTGACAGTTTGCATATTTATATCAATAATTACCCTGCATTATGAATAGTCATGTTTTAATCGCTGTAATTGCCAGCATTGTTTATATCCCCTTATTCATCATCTTATTAAAGAATCGCCCTTGGAATAGAAAACAAAAGATATTTCTGCTGTTTCTACTTCCTGCTTTTTTGTGGAGTTTCACTGCTATTTTCTTCCGCAGCGATTTCCTCATGTCGTATAAATTACTTTTAGTTAGAATTGGACTCTGTGCCAGTATAGGGATGGGGATTCAGTACCATTACTTTTTGCGTTCTTTTCATGATACTCGAGCTATCAGAATCCCCCTGGCCTATGTCTTAATGGTAATTATGATTGCGCTGGTATCGCTGGGGTATATACCCCAGCGTATGGAGATAACTGCTGATAGCATTCAGATTAACTATGGTATTGGATTTTTCATTGTTCTCTTTCCCACCATTTACTTATGTGGCAAAGATGTGTACTTGTTGTTTCGAAGGCATGGTATGTTAGTTGACCCGACGGAACGTAATCAGATTGTTTATTTATTCATTGGCCTTATCGTTTTATTTATCTTTGGTATGGTTGCTATTACACCATGGGGGTCCAAATATCCTTTAGTCCACTTAGGCACCTTTTTTAATGCTGCTATTTTGACCTATGCTGTGATAGTACATAAATTACTGGATTTCAGAGAGGTTTTCCGCCGTGCATTGACTTCTGCCATCTACGGTGCGCTCTTTGTAATTGTATGTCTCTTATGGTTGCTTTTGTTCCAAAAAACACTCGGCATGGAAGTACGTTTTATTCCTGGCATTGTGGCTTTATTGAGTACCTGGGTTATGTTTATTTTTTTTGGTGTTCGAGCGCGTTCCGCGGTCTCAAGAAAAACAGAACTACTTTTTCGAGGTAATGAGATTGAATCCCGACGCAGATTATATGACTTTATTTCCGAGATATACGATATCCCTACCCTGGAACAATTTGGCAGCCAACTAATATCTCTTCTTTCTCAATCTATTGATTGCAGTAGAGCATGTTTACTTTTACCATGGGCTGAAACCGGAGATTTTACTGCCAGGTTTGTTTATCCATCTGGGGAAGATAATCCTATAGCGAAGTTGAAAGTAAGCTATGATAGCCCTGCCTTGGTCTGGCTGAAGCGGGAATTACAAATATTACCTGTAAGAAATCTCAGAATCCTTCCTGAATTTCAAGGTTTATGGCAGGAAGAAAAAAAAGACATTCAATCAGCGCAGGTGAATATGTTCATTCCTTTAGTAAATAGGGGTGAACTTGTTGCTGCTTTAGCAGTGGGCAATAAGCGAGCTGGGAAGGTTTATACAGTTGAGGATATTGACCTTACAGAGTCTGTGGCTAACCGGGTAGCAGCCAGTATGGAGAAGGAATATCTTCATGAGCGGGTGAAAGAACAGGGAGAAGAATTAGCTATTATTAATCGCTTGATTACGCTTATTACCTCAAATTTAAATATACAGGATATTTTTAGAGGCTTAACCGAGGAGTTAAAGAAGGTGATGGATGTTGACTGGGCTACGATTGCTCTGGTTGAGGGGAATAAGCTCCACTTCCTGGCTCTATCCAGCAATATAGCTTCACCATGGGAACAGGATGAGATAATACCACTGAAAGGAACAGCTACTGAATGGATAATCAGGGAGAATAAACCCATCTATGAAGCTGATATTACACGGCATGATAAATTCTGGACTGAAGAGCAGCTTCGTATGCAAGGGATTTGCTCTATTGTTCATCTGCCACTGGTCGCCAAGAACAAATCAATTGTAAGTTTAACTATGGCCAGCAGGCGACCCAATGCCTATAGTCCCAAACAGATAAAGCTTCTAGAGCAATTGAGTTTGCAGATTGCTACACCAATTGAGAACTTACGGCTTTATGCCACTGCTGAACAGCGGGCACGCATTGATGAGCTTACAGGTTTATATAATCGCCGTC
>CAYVML010000259.1:0-2785 GCA_964452475.1 uncultured Dehalococcoidales bacterium | reverse complement strand
CCGGTAACATACTCTTATCATTAGTAATTGCAGGAATTACTGGGGGCTGACCTGTCGCTTCTATTATTGCCATACCCTCAGGGCTCAGCAGGAAATCAACCCAGGCAATTGCCAGTTCCTGGTTCGAAAAGCTCGAAGGGATAGTAACGCCATAGACTATAGACTTCCCTTTCTTGGCTATCTTTTCTCCTGGTTCCTTGCCAGATATTTCTACCTCCGCGGTCGCATAAAAGTCATCGAATTCTTCACTAGACAAATTAATCTCGGCTGGTAACTCGATATAGTTCAATCCATGCTGCGCTGCTACTGAGGAATATTCAAAAGCATAATCAAGATCTCCCGTCTCCAGAAGAGCAATCAACTCAACCGACTTTGGTCTCATTAAATCTCCCTCCGCTTCAAAAAGACTCTTATAAATGTCAGAAACTCCATAATGATCCTCAGCAAGTTGCCATACCATCAGAGTACGGTATCCGCAGGGATCCTGGTCCGGGTCACTTCGCCCATAGGTAACACCTTCTCGCTGCAGAATTTCAAACCAGTTATCTGCGGTTATTTCATCTCCAAACTGAGACTGGTCAGTATAGGTAAGCACCATCTGATTAACTGCAAATATTATGTACCAGTCAGCATATTCAGGAAACATCAGTTCTGGAATAACAGTATAGTCAGCAGAACCAATAACCCCTGCTTCTTTGCCAAGTTCAGTAACCTTCCTGATTGTTGTCTGACTTCCAGCCCCTTCGGCCAGTACTTCAACATTGGGATATAGTTTATTGAATTCCTCGCTTACCTCTGCAAAAGGGACTGTTAGGCTTCCTGCATGAAATATGGGTAGAGTACCCGATAGCTCCCCTGTGGTATCAGCCTCACCAGAGCATCCTGTCAGTAGAGATACTGCCAGAAGCAAGCCTACAACCAATACCAAAATAATTTTTTTCACTAAAATGACTCCTCCTTATATTAATTATCAAAATAAATGAACTGCTGAAGCCTTAAAAGTTATATAGACATTGCTTCCCTCCTTTAAACCCATATCCTTAAAAGACCGACGTGTAACCAGACAGATAAAATCAGGAGGGAGGTTAACTGTCAGATAAAGTGTAGAGCCTTTGTCTGCAATACCCGTAATGGTGCCATAAAATGAATTACGTGCACTGGATTGGAGTGGTTTAGTAGAAAGCAAGATATCCTCAGGACGAATGGAAGCATGCCAATTACCACGAAGTTCAGTGGCGACCACCAAATCAACTCCTTTAGTACGAAAGATACTATCTCCTTTATCGTTAGTTATTACCTGCCCCTTAAGGATATTACGTGTAATAGTAAAGCGAGCCACAAATTCTGAATTAGGGTATCTGAATATCTGCTCAACGGTACCCACCTGTTGTAATCTGCCATCGCCAATAACAGCTATATGGTCACCCAGGGCTATAGCCTCCTCGAAATCATGGGTGACATGTATTGTAGTTACCTTTAAGCGGTCATGAATTCGCCGCATCTCCATGCGTACCCACTCTCTGGTCTCAGGATCAAGAGCACTCAATGGTTCATCAAGTAGTAGTAGTTCAGGTTGCACGCTCAACGCTCTAGCTAATGCTACTTTCTGCCTTTCACCACCACTCAGGGTAGCAGGGTTTCTATCCAGTAGTGAAGCTATCCCCAGCAAATCGGTAAATTCCTTTATGGTCTCTTTTATCTGCTGGTGGGAGTACTTACGCATCCTGAGTCCAAAGCCGATATTATCGGCTACTGACAGATGAGGAAAAAGAACATGGTCCTGGTAGACTATGCTGATATTACGTTTTTCCGGCTCAATCCAGGTTACTTCATTCCCCCTGAGCCATATCTGTCCCTCTTTGATAGGATAAAGGCCTGCAATGGACTCAAGGAGCACCGTCTTACCTGCCCCAGTCGGACCCAGGATAATAAAATATTCACCAGTTTCTACTTTCAGAGAGATATCTCGAAGCTGAAAACTGCCTAGTTCAACAGAGAGATTCTTCACTGCAATCATGTCTTTTCCCCTCTGTATGCAATAGTTCTCATCGTAATAAATATAATCAGGCACAGTATAATCAGAATAGCTGCGACAGGGCGGGAGTAAGACAATCCATACGCCTCAAAGCGATCCAGCACCAGAGTGGGGGCAATCATAGGATGATAAGCGAGAATAATAACTGCACCAAATTCACTTATCCCACGAGCCCACATCATAATATTCCCAGCCATGATACTTCTCCATGCCAACGGTAGAGAAATCCTGAAAAAAGCCTGCCAGGGAGAAGCGCCAAGGGTACGCGCCACCTTTTCCAGACGAACATCAACCTTTAGAAAACCTGCCTTTGCCGAATCTATCAGGAAAGGGATGCTGACAAACAGCATTGCTACTACGATACCCACCCTGGAATCCAGTACTTCTACACCAAAGAAGTTCAGCACTTTGCCAAATACAAACTGGCGACCAAAGACAAATAACAGGGCAATGCCAGCAGCTGTATGCGGCACTACAATCGGCACATCTATTAGCCCTTCAACCAGCCTTTTACCAGGGAAATCCACCCTCGCCAGAAAATATGCGAGCGGAACTCCCAGTAAAAAGCCGATAATTGTGGCAATCAGGGCAGAATAAAGGCTCAGGATTATTGCCCCATTTACTTCAGGATCAAGCAAAGTGTCCAACAGGATAGATGGCTTCGAAGCAAAGACCATCTTTGCAAGGGGCAGGACAATAAAAAAGAAGATGAGCAATCCAAGCAAAGCGAATGTGAGGAGCATTCTATTA
>CAYVML010000258.1:0-2811 GCA_964452475.1 uncultured Dehalococcoidales bacterium | reverse complement strand
GTTAACTCCTCCATCTCGGCCTCCGGCCTCATCATTACGCGATGGTCCAAAGCTGGGTGAGCAAGCCTTTTCACGTCGTCAGGTACCACAAAGTCTCTTTTTTTTAGAAATGCCAGTGCTTTCGATGTCTTATATAGAGCAATGCCCGCCCTGGGGCTTGGACCTCTAAGTGCATTATGATTTGCTCGTACATGCTGTAACAGTGCCAAGATGTAGTCCCGTATTTTCCCGGATATATGAACCTTCTTAATAACATTACGTATCTCCAGTATCTCTTCCAGCCTTACCACTGACGCTACCTTTCTTTCCTCAATACTATCTATATTGCCGATAATCTCCTTTTCCTCATCTTCAGAAGGAAGACCACTCCAGGCCCGAAGCAGGAAACGGTCTATTTGTACATCAGTCAGCGGATAGGTACCGCTGCCCCCATAGGGTAACTGGCTGGCGATCACCATAAATGGAGAAGGTAGCGGATGGGTTACTCCCTCGATACTTACCTGATTTTCCTGCATAGCCTCAATGAGAGCTGATTGTGTTCGTGGTGTCGCCCGATTGAGCTCGTCAGCAAGGACAATATTTCCCATAATAGGGCCGGAAATAAATCTGGCATTTCCATCGGCGGAGTACATATAAAACCCGGTGATATCTGAGGGCATCATATCAGGAGTGAACTGAACTCTCTTAAACTGTCCTCCAATAGACTGGGCAAATACCCTTGCAATTGTAGTCTTAGCTGTTCCCGGGAGACCCTCGATTAATAGATGTCCTCCGCTAAGTAAGGTCACTAAGAGCAATTCCTTAGTGTCAGCCTTGCCTACGACGGTAAGGGAAACTTCTGTCAGAATCTTATCTGGTATATCACTAGCGCTATTAAAATCCTCTACAGCCATTACAATTCCCTCCTTCTCTACTGATTGTCTGTATTCAATCTACATTATAAATTGTGTTAAAGCGAACTACTGCCTCGATTATACCATGTAGGTCTGAGCGCTACGGCCAGTATCAATACTATCAATATCAGGGAACCCCATATAGTGGCTAGAAAACTGCGACCTGTTCTCAATATAGCCTTAGTTTTGTCCAGTGCAACATCAGGAAGATGAAACTGGTCAAAAAGAAGCTGTCCTTCGCTAATATTTTCCAGGAATTGGCGATTATCTTCCATGTCAAGCATACTGCTTATTAATATACTGGGGTCTGCGATAACAATTATCTCTCCTTTTCCAACGACGTATCCAGCCACCACTGCCATGTGCCACTTTGGTTCTCCTCCATCCCATTGACTATTCTGATTCTCATCCAGGAAACTAAAATAAGAAGACTGTGCAATGACGTTATCTGTGGGGACTTTTTCCAAGCAGGTGGCATGATTGAATACAAGGCTCTCCACTCTGCTTGTAGCAGGAGTGGGGGTAAGGTCAACTATCCTGGGGAAATTTTCATTCTTGTAATTGAACAGTGGGTCCAGAAGCTGGTTTCCTGAAATTTCTAGCTCGAGTCCTATGTGATGCAGGATATCATTGCCAAAACCATAGTCATCCAGCAGGAGTAGCTTTCCACCTGAGCTAACGAATTCTTCAAGTCTGGCCAGCTCAACAAGGGAGAACTTGACATAAGGGATAACAATCAGGGTTATACTTTGCCCGTCAATTGGCAATATATCATAAGAAAATAGCGGTACAGCTTCAAAGTCAGCGAGAATATCTCTTGAGCCATTCCAATGCGGATTCTCATCTTTGAAATCGGTATTGCTTGGATAGAACCATATTAGTACAGCCAGCAGAACTGCTATGACTAATAACAGCAAGCAAGCTCTACGTACTGTCACCTTTCTCTCCTCTCACCACTTTTGCAGCTGCCTCTTGAGCAGCAGAAGCCTCTTTTTTACCCAGTATATGATGGGAATACAAAGCCCTTTCGGCGAGGCTGGTTAGATTGGTGAATAGATTGGCCATCCTACCAAGCGTAGATTTTGCCTGGTGTGAAAATTCGCGTACTGTCATCTGAGGCTGAAGCATTATTCTGCTCAATTTTTGAACAGCGGCTACTGCTAGATAGTAAGCATATATTATAATCCTCTTATGATCTCCAGCCTGAGATCCAGGCAATGATGCCCTGGGTTGTTCTTGATCATTCGGTGATGGCAATATATGTAAAATACCATCTGCTTTCCTTTTTCGATTCCAGATTATCGCCGGTAATTTAAGAAGAAGAAGAACTCCAGCCATTATCAATATGAGAATAATAGTTACCAGGTAAACCATATTTATTACGAATATCCTTGCTGTCTTTGTAACCGGAAGGTGCCACGTGTCCGTGGGCAGCATCCTTGTTTTTATCTGCTGGTAGCCGACAATATTAAAACTGAAAGGAAGTTTCATGTCTACTTGAAAGTAGCTTCCATTAACAGTACTTTTAGTGACTAATCCTGCCATCTCCATGGTCAACTCTGCTTCCTGTAACACTAGTGGAGAATATAATTCTCCGGTTACAGCGATTTCTCCATTCATTTTTACAGGCGGAAATGGTTTTCCTGTTATCTCAATATGTTGTGGTAGAAAGACAAATCCAGGAATACGAATGCTCATCTCGGGCCTAATCTTTATTATAGGCAACGTCCTGTAAAGCGAATTGCCAGCCGTGCGAGATTTATTATCAGCGGAAATTGTGAATCCCAACTTGTGCTCTCCGGTTTGAGTTTTCCCATCGAGTACCACCTGTTGTTTAAATTTACCGTTATCAACAGAAACGTTTGAGAACAAGGGCTCACCATCCAGTAAAGAGTTTATATTTCGACCAGCAATGTTT
>CAYVML010000257.1:0-2816 GCA_964452475.1 uncultured Dehalococcoidales bacterium | reverse complement strand
CAGGAAAAGACTGATGGTTGTTATGTTTGCAATTGTTTCGTTAGGCTTGGTGTCGTTCCAGATGTCTTCCTCTTTTACCATTTCCGGCATTGTTGTCTTCCTGGCACTTTTTGGCATAGGGTATGGCGGTTTCAATTCAGTTCGTCCTGCTTTTACCCGACAGGTATTTGGCACAAAACACTATGGCACTATCTTTGGCTGCCTTATTGGTATGGGTTTTGCCGGAACCATGGCTGGCCCGGTTGTTGCCGGCAGGATGTTTGACATCCAGGGAAGTTATCACAACATCTGGCTTCTATTTGCATTAGTCGCCTTTGTTGCGTTCATTGCTGCTATTGCCATTAATAATAGGCAACTATATTCCGAGGGTAAACCAGCAGCTTGAGTAGCATGGCGAGAAGTTAGCTGCTTATAGAGGCGCATCACCGATGCATGATAAAATAAGAGGTGATGCTTAATTCCTTCAGGAACTTCCGTCCTTTCTACGGCTGGTATATAGTTGCGGCTACATTTATCATCGGCTTCTATGTGGTTGGAATCGTATTTTACGGTTTCACCACCATCTTCAAGCCAATAGTAGAAGAGTTTGGCTGGAGCTATACCCAGGTGTCGCTGGCTGCCTCATTGCGTGGTGTAGAATCAGGACTGCTGGCGCCGGTTGTTGGTATGCTAATCGATCGTTGGGGACCAAGGCGAATAGTTTTCATTGGAGGGTGCCTGACTGCCGTGGGTCTGTTCATGCTGAGCCGTATCGATTCCCTTGCCACCTTCTATGTTTCCTTTGCTCTCATCTCGATAGCTATGAGTACCTGCACGGTTACTGTATTAATGACCGCTGTCTCAAACTGGTTTCGCAGAAAAATTGGCCTTGCTATGAGTATCGTAAGCTGTGGCTTTGGAGCGGGTGGACTGGTGGTCTTCATGATGGCAAGATTGGTAGACGCCTATGGCTGGCGCCCGACGGTGCAGGGCCTCGCTTTTGGTGTCCTGGTAATTGTCTTGCCGCTTGCAATGTTGCTACGACATAAACCACAGCAGTATGGTTATCTTCCGGACGGGGATACTCAACAGATAGTTGGAACATTGACAGGGAAGGTTGCCGTCGAGGTGAAGGAATACGGGATTACAATAAAGGAGGCTGTGAAGACACGCACCTTCTGGCTCATGGCGGTTATGTTCGTCTGCCAGCATTTAATGGTTGGAACAACAGTTACCCATATCATGCCATACCTCACTGATGTTGGCTTGAGTACGACCATTGCCAGCCTGGGGGCGGCGGGGATTCCCCTGGCAAGTATTATAGGCAGAATAGGGTTTGGTACACTGGGTGACAGGGTAAGCAGGAAAAGGCTGATGGTCATTATGTTTGCCATGATTTCGTGTGGATTGCTGTCATTCCAGATGGCTGGCTCTTTTGCCATTCCCGGAGTCATTGGCTTCCTGATACTGTTTGGGACAGGGTTTGGTGGTTTTAATGCAACTCGACCGGCTTTTACCCGTGAGATATTTGGTACCAAGCAATATGGGACCATATTTGGCTCACTTATTGGCATTGGAATGATAGGCAACGTAGCTGGCCCATTTATTGCCGGCAGGCTATTCGATATTCAGGGAAGCTACCACAACGTGTGGCTGATATTCGCAGCAATAGCCATTGTAGCGCTCCTGGCTACCACTGCTATTAACGATAAGCAGTCATATTACGATGATGAGCCGGCAGGTTGACTGGAATTGAGTTAAGTTACCTGGTATACCCAGACCTGGTGATTTACATCAGGCTCTCCCTCTGGAAGAGCCTGAAACTCCTTACTAACCTCTATAAGCCTACACTTTCCCTCCGCCTCTATCTCGTCCTGCTTTTGTTTGAACCCATTGTTCCTGTATACGTCAGGACGGAGACTGAAAACAATGTGTCCCCCAGGCTTTGCGATGCGAAGTAGTTCGTCAAGTGAAGTTGCAGGAGCATGGCCTACAGTGAGCACGCCGATGCTGATTACGGCATCAAAGTAATTGGTCGGGAAGTCCAATGGCTCTCCCATTACCATACGGTGGAATGCTCGATATACGTTTTTCTTTCGTGCTTCCTCCAGCATACCTGGGGACAGGTCTATGGCCACTATGTCCTTATAGCCCTGTTCAGCCAGGAATTTGCCTACCAGTCCGGTACCTGCTCCGGCATCCAGTATTCTGGCCTCTTTGGGCACATAGAGAGAAAAATATTCGACAGCCCGCTGTGGCCCCAGCCAGCCGAAGCCCTCCTCGAGGTCAGAGTCATAGTCTTTTGCCCACTGGTCATATCGGCTCTCCAGTTCCTTGTTATCGCGTGAAGTATAAATCCACTGAACCTTTTTTTCTCTCTCCATGGAGTCTCCTTTCATGTATATCATATGTGTTTTCCCCCACTCGCTTATTTCGTGGTCGATATCGCCTGTTTGTCAGGATGGCTCATGGTGAAGCCACTGCGAAGCAGGTATTTTTCCAGCAATATTGAAACAAGTATAACAAGTGGCAGTGAAACCATGAATCTGATGGCAGTAAACTTTATACCGAGTAAAGAAGCCTCGAAGATAGTCATGGGAAGTCGGGTGATAGCGGCTGAACTGAGATAGGTGAAGATTACCGAGAGGCGCGCCCCTTTTTTATAAAGTGTGTATGAAAGAGGGAAAGCCACATAAATACCGCCTACCGTTGTGCTGGAAAGCAGCACTGCCCAGAGGTAAGCGATTGGCCCGGACTCGATACCAAGGTGTTTCTCCACGGTTTCCCTCTTTACCCATACCTCGAAAAGACCGATAAGAATGAATGCTAATGGAACG
>CAYVML010000256.1:0-2826 GCA_964452475.1 uncultured Dehalococcoidales bacterium | reverse complement strand
AACCATACTCCTCTGCTGTGCAAAGATACCTTCCCCATGCAGTCAGACGTTGTAACGGAGACCAAAACCCTTTTTTACCCCATTCATCATAATCTATTATGCCATCGTTGTTTTCATCATAGCTGTCGAGTAATTGAGAATAGTATGAGGAACCGGTAAGGGTGTCGTTCGACCTTGCATAACTGAGAACCGTATTCTGGAGGTCCCAGAGAGGTTTCGCAACAGCATAGTACAGCTCTCCCGTTATAATTTCTTTAAATTCACTATCAGTTATGAATCCTAAATGACCCTGCAGTGAGACAATCGGCGCTTCATTAATAGTATCCCAGCCAACAGCGTAGTAGTCCTGCCGTCCAAGTCCTTTTTTTTCTGCATACTGAAACAGCCCGTAACGAGACAGAGGCTCATCAAATCCCTCTGTAGTTACGATGTCCTTGTTAATAGCCTGGGGTACCGGTACCTTCTGGATAAAATCTGTATGCGCCCTGTGTTCCTTTTGCAGCCTTCTCGCTTCTGCAACAGGAATATTTTTGTACAGATATCGAGCACAAAGATGGTCGAGTGCCAATACATCGAGGGATGCAAAAGCGAGTCCTTCAGAAATCTGCTCACTTACTCCTGTACCAGTATGGTCCATATTCACAATGAAGACAGCATCGACGATATGAATTGCCGGGAGCTGCAGATCGACCAATGCCTTGACCATATCTATTATTGTCCCTGTTAACCCGTATGTCCTGGTAACTATATATTCTCCATCGCTACTTCTGACTGGCAAACTGTTTTCATCTAGCTGAGGCATCCATGGCATGTGAGGAAGCTTACACTTGATTGTCGGTGGATATTTCGGTGGATAACTATACTTCCAGTCAGTGCTGGTAGTATCTTCCCCTGAGGCTGCCTCCATGGGATAGAGGCCAATACCCATATTTTTAATAGCATTTGTAAATAAGGTTTGAGAGTGTACTTTTAACCGCGGTACATTAATAAGAATGCATCCAGGGTACTCTTCAATATCACCGGGATTATCCGGATAACCACCGGTGATTGCCTTATGCAGTGTTATGCTCTTGTAGTTTCCCCCGTCAGCAACGTTCACATCCCGGCGTTTTGATTTTATATTGTTGACTCGATTAAGGTCATAGACCATTAATCTGTTTTCTGCCTTTCCTGGAGAAATATACCTGCCAGCTACACTTTCATCATAACCTTTCAGGGGGTCATCCTGATGTGATGACGGATGGTTTTCGGCGAGATATTTTCTTACAAAATAGAATCCCCATCCTCCATAAAAAGTTCCACTCCTACCTTCAATAATGGCTTCAGTGGTGATTTTCCCTCCATCTCCGTAGTGGCGGCTATAGAAAGCAGCAGTTTGAGAAATAGCTGTGCCTGCTTCCCCTATACTCATTTTATGGTAAGAAATATCGAGCTTATCATGGAACCACCGCATCAAAGCAGCAATAAAAGGCCAGCCAGTGCATGCACTGTATCCTAAACCCTCACCGTGATTCACCGGGTCAATGCAAACTGGATTTACCAGGTTAGGTTTGAAAAGCAGTTTTTTGCCTTCCCTGAGCCAGTCTTTAACCTGCCTATTCAGGTGTGTTTCCTTATTAAGCTCTTCTAATAGCAGTATTAAGCCGTCATAGGTGTAGTCTATCTTTTCTTTTATCTTTTCCCACGCCAGGTTATCGGTCTCATTAATAAATGACTTAAGTAGTTCCGGAACACCTATATACGACTGCTGAGGGTCCATTCTTATGACAGCTACAGGCGAACCTGAACTATCCTTACTCAATTTGCCCAGCGTTGTATTAATTGTAAAAGCTTCCTTGTTGGCCATAATTGCCTTCTTTCCGGAATAAATATACTATTTCCCTATGATAGGCTTCACCAGCCTGATGCGGGCATCTACCACCATATAGCCACTACCCTGGTCGAGGACTTTTACCGGATTCATGTCCAGCTCAGCTATCTGAGGCAGGTCTTCAACCATTGCAGAAACCCGTAACAGCAGCTCCTCCAGTGAGGCTATGTCACAGGGCTTAGCCCCTCTCCAGCCCTCCAGCAGACGATATGCCTTGACCGATTTCACCATCTCCTCAGCATCGGTATCAGTCAGCGGATGGATACGAAATGCCACATCCTTAAACAGCTCAGTATAGATACCACCCAGTCCGAAAAGCATCAGCGGTCCAAGATTCGGACTCTGTGTTACCCCGACGATAACCTCGACGCCTTCTGCCACCATCTGCTGCAGGGTAATGCCCTGCATCTCCCCTCCCCTGCCACTGGCGGCAAGCCGCAGTTTTATCTGTTCGAAAGCAGTCTCTACATCAAACCGTGTTCTCAGGTCGAGGACCACCCCACCAACATCAGTCTTATGAGTTATGGTATCGGAAAGTAACTTGGCGACAACCGGAAAACCAAGCTGCTCTGCCTGCTGGCCTGCCTCTTCCCTGGTACGGGCTGACCTGGTCTGCACCAGCCTGACACCATAACATTCCAGAAGCCGGTTAACAGCATCTGCCTCAAGCCATACTGGCTGGTTGCCCGACTGCTGCAAAACTGACTCAATGAGTTTCTTTGCTTTATCACTATCGATACCTGGCAGGTCAGGAACAACACCCTTTGGTCTCTTCAACCACTGCCCGTATTCATACGCCCTTGCAAGGGCAACAGCGGTCGACTCGGGAAAGCTGAAACAGGGGACGTGTTTCTCCCCCGATGATAATTCTCTATTGGCACTGCGCCAGCCCATGAGAGAAGCTACCAGCGTTTTACCCTGCTGGTGATACCGGGGCGCCAGCTCTCGAATAACGG
>CAYVML010000255.1:0-2846 GCA_964452475.1 uncultured Dehalococcoidales bacterium | reverse complement strand
TTAGCTTCAATAGCCCCCATGGTGCCTGCCCTGCCTGTTCTGGTCTGGGTTATAAGTTAGAAATCGACCCCAACTTGGTCATCCCAAATTCAGAACTCAGTCTGGATAAGGGGGCTATACAACCCTGGGCGCGAAACGGAGCCATGAGCAACTGGTACAGTAGTATTTTACAGTCCTTAGGCCAGCGCTATGGTTTCTCCTCTGCTACCCCGGTAAAGAATTTTACAGATGAACAACTTCATATCATTCTATATGGTAGTAAAGGAAACCGATTTAAAACCACCTACCTAAACCGGCATGGTGGGATATACCAGTATTACACTGATTTTGAAGGGGTAATACATAACCTGGAGCGCCGCTATAGAGAAACAGCCTCTGATAGTGTGAGAGCCGACCTTGAGCGTTACATGTCTTCTCACCCTTGCTCTATGTGCCAGGGGAAGCGGTTAAAACCAGAATCCTTGGCCGTTACAGTCAATGACAAAAATATCATGGACATTGCTTCCCTGCCTATCGTAAAAGCACTGGAGTGGATAGAGGAAATACCTGAGCATATTAGCCCACGAGAATTCACTATTGCCGACCAAATTATCAAGGAAATCCATGCTAGGTTAGCTTTCCTCAGGGATATAGGTCTTGGATATTTGACCATAGACCGTCCATCAGCAACACTAAGTGGAGGTGAAACACAAAGAATTCACCTGGCGACCCAGATTGGTAGTGGGCTCACTGGGGTGCTCTATATCTGCGATGAACCTACTGTTGGATTACACCCCTCTGACGATTATAAGCTCATTGCCACGTTGAAACACCTGAGAGACCTTGGTAATACCATAATTGTCGTAGAGCACGACGAAACTATGATGAGAGCGGCTGATCACATTATAGATATGGGGCCAGGGGCTGGAAAGAACGGAGGTGAGATTATTGCCACTGGCACAATACAGGATATTATAGGACAGCAAAGGTCAACAACTGGTAAATACCTCAGCGGAGCAAGGCAAATAAAATCGCCAGAGCAGCGGCGCCCTGGCTCAGGGGCTGAGCTGGTGATTAAAGGCGCTCGAGAAAATAATTTAAAAAGCATTACTGTTCATATCCCTCTTGGCAAATTCGTATGTATCACCGGGGTCTCTGGCAGTGGTAAAAGTACTCTCATTAATGAGGTATTGTATAAGAACCTGGCTTGGCTCCTATATCGAGCTAAGGACAGGCCAGGTAAAAGTGATGGCATTACTGGGATTGAAAATATTGATAAAGTAATCAATATTGACCAATCGCCCATAGGCCGCACTCCCAGAAGCAACGCAGTAACATACACTGGAACATTCACTCCAATTCGCGAACTCTTTGCTTCTACTCCTGAAGCAAAGATGCGTGGCTATGCTCCAGGGCGATTTTCCTTCAATGTGAAAGGGGGCCGCTGTGAGGCTTGTCAGGGAGCAGGTTATGTACAAATCGAAATGCAGTTCCTCCCAGATATTACTGTGCCATGCGAGTTGTGCAAAGGGAAAAGATACAATCGAGAAGCCTTAGAAATCCGCTTCAAAGGTAAAAACATCGCTGAAGTCCTTGATATGACTGTGAATGAGGCTTTACTGTTTTTCGGTCACTTCCCTGTAGTGAAAAGAAAGTTGGAAACGCTTCGAGATGTTGGATTGGGTTATCTTTACCTAGGACAACCATCTCCAACCCTTTCAGGAGGGGAGGCACAAAGGGTAAAATTAGCAACCGAGCTATCCCGCCGTTCTACAGGGCAGACTCTCTATATACTTGACGAGCCGACTACAGGACTTTCCTTCTCCGATATCGACTATCTTTTACAGGTACTGCAGAGGCTGGTAGATTATGGCAATACCGTAATAATCATTGAGCATCAACTTGATGTTATTAAAAACGCTGATTGGATTATTGACCTTGGGCCAGGCGCAGGAGACGAAGGTGGCTATATTATAGCCACTGGCACACCTGAAGACATAGCACAAAGAAAGGACTCTTCCACTGGACAATATCTACATGCTATATTATCAGAAAGAGAGAAAATAGCTATATGAGCACCCGAGTGAATAGAAAAGAAGCGCTGCATTCCCTCCGGGCCAATGTACAGGACGAGAGCAGAGTAAAGCATATGCTGGCTACAGAAGCCATTATGCGTGCTCTGGCCAAACGACTAGGGAAAGATGTCAAAGAATGGGGAACCACAGGGCTTCTCCATGACATAGATGTTGAACTGGTTGAAGACGATCCCTCCAGTCATAGCAGACTGGGAGCCGATATAGCACATGAACTTGGTGCCAATGATAATATGACTCATGCCATCCTCTGCCATAATACAGCCCATGGCATTCACCGAGTGACAGAACTGGACAGGTCACTTTTCTGTACTATATCCTTAAGTATACTTCTCGCTAGCGTTGTCTCAAGTCACCCTAATGGGCTTGCTGCACTAAACACAAAGTCCATAATGGATAGCTTAAAAGAGAAATCCTCCACTTCTACTGCCAATATAGAACGGATTGCTCAATGCAGGGAGATAGGCTTAGAACTAGAGGAATTTATTACACTGGGGATTAAAGCCTTAAAAGAAATGTCGCCAGATTCGAAGATATAAATTACATTGGAAATCTAATAAATCCAAACGAAACCCTTCCTTAAAGAGAGCTAAACCGTCTTTACTTTCACTAGTGGTTCAATAGCTTGCTTAAGACTTGCAATGTCTTCTGCCAGATATGCACCCTTACTTATACTGCGACTAAATACCCATTGTTTAGAGGACTAAAATACTATTGCTTTAAAAAGATGTTGCTATATACTAGTAGTAACCATTAGTAAGTAATAGGGGAAAA
>CAYVML010000254.1:0-2853 GCA_964452475.1 uncultured Dehalococcoidales bacterium | reverse complement strand
TCTACTAATGGTAAGAAGCAAGTGCTATGAGGCATTGGATGTGACTGCTGAAGATTTGGAAGCTATGAAAAAGGTTGCGACTGATATTGATCTTGGGTGTTTACTCCGAGTGATAAAATTATTTACAAGCGTAGATTTTCACTGGGATAGTTATTCTGCCCTCCCATTAGAGTTGGCTTTCGTAGATAGCGTATTGCCTCTTATTGATATTAAAGATGGGAAAGCACTCGAAATCCCGGGGGATATTGATACGGTTCTTTCCAGGAGTAAGATAGGGCGGCCCTCTAAGATTAATAATACAGGGGGGGCAAATAACTTTATACATAAAGTGAATTCAAATCCTCAAGGGGAGAATCCTGAGAGTAGCAATACTACACCTCAAGAAGCCAAGTTACTTAACGTATCCGAAGGCCGGGATGAAAGTGAGCTTATTGATTCCTCGGAAGAGATAAGTACCCCTGTAAGGGTGGAAACTTCGCTAGAAGTCAATGGTAATAATGGAATTTGTGAAGAGCCGGATAAGAATCCGGACTTCGATTATGTGAATGGTAGGTGGAAGGAATTCATTCGCTCACTACGAGGAGAAGGTTCCAGCGGTAATCTTGATGCATTCTTGCGTAGCGCTTCCGAACTTGTAAATATTGAGGGAGACACCCTAATTTTAGGCTTTTATTATCCTTTCCATAAGGAAAAAATTGAAGACCCAAAGTATCGACATCTGGTGGAGAAGAAGCTGGAAGAAGTCTATAATCACTCATATAAAGTCAAGTGTATTCTAATTAGAAGAAAGCAGGACAAATTGCCGTTGATCGAAGGACAGAGCCCGGTGGTTAAAGCAGCTTTAGAAATGGGAGCGGAGATGAAAAATGGATAAATCTATGTTGAGACAGGCCAAACAACTTCAAGCAAGGATGGCTATAATTCAGGAAGAGCTGGGTAATATTACAGTTGAGGCTACCAGTGGAGGAGGGGTTGTAAAAGTGGTAATGGATGGACATCAAAATGTCCAATCGGTGGATATCCTCCCGGAAGCGGTTAATCCCGAAGATATTGAGATGTTGCAGGATTTGATAGTAAGTGCAGTCAATGAAGCTATTACCAAATCACAGGAAGTGGCTAATAAACAGCTTAGCCGCTTAACTGGTGGGCTAAGTATACCGGGGTTAACTTAATAGAGATGGCTGCTACTGCAGAACCAGTAACAAGGTTAGTTGAGGAATTTAGTAAATTACCTGGAATTGGCCCTAAAAGTGCTCAAAGATTGGCTTATCATATATTACGCAGTCCAAATAAAGAAGCTCATGATTTAGCTGAGGCAATTTTGTCCTTAAAAGAAAAGATACACTTGTGTTCCATTTGCTTTAATGTCACTGATAAGGACCAATGTGTTATTTGTCAGGATGAGGGGCGTGATCATTCCAAGATTTGCGTTGTAGAACGACCTTCGGACATTCCTCCTCTGGAACACACTGGTAAATACAATGGTGTCTATCATGTACTTCATGGAACGATTAATCCGTCACGAGGAATGGAAACTGGAGTATTGAAGATAAAGGAATTGATAGCTCGTCTGAGTGGAGATAAAGTTAAGGAGATAATTCTGGCGACGAACCCTAATCTGGAAGGAGAAACCACTGCCATGTATCTTCGGCAACTAATCATACCCCTAAATATACACATCAGTCGTCTGGCTCGCGGCTTGCCGTTTGGTGCTGATTTGGAATATGCTGACGATGTAACATTGGGGCAATCGATTGAAGAGAGGCGGGACTTCTAAGAAAAATGAATGAGAACCTCACGAAATTACCAGGCTCATGCCGTTATCATAAAGCAAAGCAAGTTTGGCGAAGTTGATAAAATCCTTACAGTTTATAGCTTAGAATTTGGTAAATTGCGGGCAGTAGCCAAAGGCGCTTACCGCCCTGGCAGTAAGCTGGGAGGTAATGTAGAACCATTGACTTACAGTCTGCTGATGCTTGCCAGAGGGCGTAATCTGGATATTGTTACACAGAGTCAGTGTATTGATGGTTTCTCATCGCTGAAGAGCGATCTATGGCATACCTCCTGCGCCCTTTATATTCTGGAACTTGTTGACTCTTTCACTGTGCAAAATAGTGAGAATGGCGCTTTATTTAATTTGCTTATCGATACCCTACATCGATTAAGTGGAGCTGACAATGATGAGATATTGTTGCGTTATTTTGAGCTTAACCTACTTCATTACTTGGGCTATCGTCCTCAATTATATCGCTGCGTTATCTGCAACTCTTCACTCCAGCCAGTGGTGAATTTTTTCAGTCCCAGTTTGGGTGGGGTTATATGTCCCGTTTGTCGGGGGAAGGATTCCGAGAGCAGGGTTATTTCTGTGAATGCACTGAAGGTATTGCGTTTGTGGCAGCATTGTGATTATGCTATAGCGACAAAGGTAAAGATGAAGCCTGCATTACAGTTGGAATTGGAACAAGAGCTGCAGGGATATATCAGATGGATACTGCAACGTGAAGTGAAATCAATGCTATGGCTTAAGGAATTGAGGGGAGAGATGATGCTTGACAATAGCACTGGGAATCACTAAAATGCATATCCGTTTGGTAGTTAGGATAAATGAGGCGGGAAACATATTTTTTAAGATGTAGATTAGTATTATTAGTCAAGCACGAAAAACTCTCTACTGCTTGCAGTCAAAACTCCTCTGAATAACTCTCAGGAATAAAGACAATGAATGCTATAGGAGAAAAAAGTAGATGTACGTTATTGTAGTTGGTGCGGGTGCGACAGGGTACCATATAGCCTCTGTGTTAGCTAAGACTGGGCAAGAAGTGGTAGTGATAGAGCAGTCGGAGGAATTGGTAG
>CAYVML010000253.1:0-2879 GCA_964452475.1 uncultured Dehalococcoidales bacterium | reverse complement strand
TCACCATAGACATAAATATTATACTTATGATTGATATCGGTTTCAATTGTTGCTGCTAAGCTACTTAATACGAATACTCACAAGTAATAGCTGGCCCTAAATGCTATTTTAGTAATTCTATAGCCAGGTCTGCAGCCTTTTTCCCTGACAACAACATACCACCAAATATTGGTCCCATTCGTGGGAATCCAAATACAGCAGTAGCTGCCATTCCTGAAGCAATCAAGCCTGGATAGACTTCTTTAGTATTTTTCGGTAATTCTCTTTCTGCCACCTCAGCCCACATAGACTTTTCGCCCATTATTTGCCCTGTAGTTGTTCGTAATTTGCCTCCGGCTTTATCCGTGACCATGTGGCATACTTCACAAGGGTGGCCTGTAGCATCAATAACTAACTTTGATCTTATTGCCAGCGGATCTATAGGTAAATTTGCCATCAAGGCAGTGCTCCAATTTAATACCAGTCCACTTACTCGACCAGACTCACGAATTACTACATCTTCAACGCTAACCAAGTTGAATATCTTGGCGCCAGCCCTTATTGCCTTGTTGCAGAGTGCTGAAGCTAAATCTATAGAGTTGGCTACATAATAACCCTTCTGATACTCTGAAGTTTGTATCTCAAATTCATTCAATATATTTTTTGCTTCTTCCTGAACAACAATCTTGTTGAACATCATGCCTCCTCCCCAGATACCACCACCAATACTCAATTTTTTTTCAAATATAGCAGTCCTAACTTTTTTCTGTGCCAGATAATAAGCAGCCGCCATTCCCGAAGGACCAGCTCCTACAATAGCGACGTCCAGTTCCATCGCCTGTAGTAAGTCTTTCATATAGCTTTCTATTATGGCCTTGGAAATGGTGATTTCATCCATCTAATTTAGCTCCCTTCTTGTCTTTCCGCAATGCTGAAATAGTATACACTTTCCTAACATTGCTTTCCAAACATAACTATGTATAATCATGCTAAATTCAGATAAGGCTTCCTGCCTGTTTGACAGCTATTACAACTGATGATAATATTATTTGTGTTGCGATGTATTTGTTTTTTATATTCGCAAAAATATGATTGGTTTATATTATTACAGGTTCAAGGTGTAGTGATAGGTGGATACCCCCGACAATTGGCTTTTAATAGCCTTCTTCATCTGTTTAGTGTTGGCTGCTTTCTTTTCAAGTGCTGAAGCCTCATTTCTTGCTTTGCCCAAGCTCCGCATACGTTATTTACAGGAGAATGGCATCAAGGGTGCTGAACATCTGGCTCATGCTTCTAAAAGACCTGGTAAATATCTAGCTACTGTCCTTTTAGGTAACAACCTGGTGAATGTAGCTGCAGCTACATTGGGAAGCGTGATAGCAGTAGCAATATTTGGCCTGCCATGGGGACCTATAATAGCGACCATCGTGGTAACAATCCTTATTTTGGTCTTCGGCGAAGTAATTCCTAAAACAATAGCAGTTCGCCATGCGCAACGCCTGTCACTTTTCTACATTAATCCTATTACACTATTACAATGGCTTCTGTATCCATTTATATGGATTTTAGAGCGCATTGGTTTAGGATTTACAAAGATGATTGCAGAAGTTGACGAAAAACTTGTAACTGAAGGGGAAATACGATCAGCTATTAATGTGGGTGAAGATGAAGGCGTAGTTCAAGAGAACGAAGCCAAAATGCTTCATAAAATATTTGAATTTACGGATCGGCAGGTGGGAAGGATTATGATTCCACGAACGGAAATTGCCTGGATTGAGCAGGGGACTAAAGTTAACGATTTCCTGGCTTCTTATTCCAATGAGATCCCCTACAGCCGTTTCCCTGTATATAAAGATAATACTGATAATGTTGTTGGTATATTGTCTGTCAAAGATATAGTCCTGCAAATGGCGATCGGTCATATAAATGAAGAATGGCTCATCGATGACCTAATACGACCAGCCTATTTTGTGCCTGAGAGTAAGCGACTAGGAGAACTCCTTACAGAAATGCGTGATAATGGTCATCAAATAGTGATTATTATCGATGAGTTCGGAGGTGTTGCAGGCATGGTTACCTTGAGTCAATTGACAGAGGAAATAGTCGGTGATATACGTCATGAATTAACTGATGGGGATGAAGATTTTATAACTACTGGAGATAATACATTCCAACTAGATGGAGGATTCCATATTGAAGAGGCTAATGATGAATTAGCGTTGAATTTGCCCGAAGGTGATTATGAAACTGTAGCTGGTTTTATCCTAAGCCATCTTGGGAGAATACCCACTCAAGGTGAACAGTTCAAGTATCGAAATCTTAAATTTGTTATAACTGAGCTACAGGGAGTAAAAATAGAAAAAGTTATAGTGACTAAAGAAAGAGATGCAGCGGCTGCGTCTTAAATTTGGAAGAGGCAATGCCCTCAAGTTTATATCACATCTTAATGTGCTGCATTCTTGGGAAAGAAGTCTCCGACGGGCTAATATACCCTTGGCTTATTCACAAGGCTTCACTCCTCATCCACAGATCTCAGTCGCAGCCCCCCTGGCAGTGGGAATGACCAGTGAAGCTGAACTTATGGATATCCGGTTAACAGGCTGGCTACCTCCTCAATCTGTTACAATGAAGTTAAGAGAACAACTAGCTTGTGGATTTCAATTATATCAAACCTGGATAGTTGGCTTGAACACGCCATCATTGCAATCCGTGGTATCCTTTGCTAATTATAGTGTAATCATCAATTCACAATACAAACAACAAGATGTAGAGAATGCGATACAAACCTTACTTCACAAGGAACAACTACCATGGCACCACCCTAGAGGAGAGAAGACACATTACTATGATTTACGCGCATTGATAGATAATATCTGGGTAGAGAGTTGTGATGCAGTTCG
>CAYVML010000252.1:0-2924 GCA_964452475.1 uncultured Dehalococcoidales bacterium | reverse complement strand
TCCATTTGCTTCTACCAGGATAATATTGGTATGAGTTTCTTTTATAACAGTTCTCGCTACGCCATTACTCGTTTTCACCCGTACCTCAACATAAATGCCAGGCTGTCTTTTTTTTATCTCTACCATCACCAGATTTTTTACTAAGAGCCGCTTTGCCCTGGATACACTTACATCATCAACAAGCTTCAGTACTTCTAATTCCAGGTCGGGATTGCCAACTAAAATACCCAGGATAGCAGCCATTGCAAATCCTGTTTCATGCGTTCCTGGGACTACAACGGATACACCGGTTTTATAAAGGGCAGGGTCTGTAATTACCGTTATCTCTTCTATATCTCCCTGTATAGCTTGATAAGCCTTGGCTGCCGCTAGGGCCACTGCAACTGGCTCAGTAACACCCAATGCTGGTTTCATTTCATATTTCAGCAAACCAACTAATTCACTGGCTAACTCTCGCTTCATCTCAAACTCCTCATTTCTTACAGTTCACGTACTACGCTGCCTCTTTATATCCCTGGTTATAATTATACCTGGTGGGAGGATATAGTATTCTGGTTGTTTTATTATTGCTATCTCCCTCAGCATCGGAATGTCAGCAGGCAGCGTCTGGATAATTCAATCACAAAACAATGGTTTTTTCTATCACTACAAAGACTACTTCGCTTCTGGAAATTCTAACAGCGATACCTTTTGGTATGTAAATGCAATTCTTAGCCCCTTTTCTTTCGAACCGTGAGCATACCAGCACATGTCTATGTTAAAATTTACCTTCCTAATAGTATACTAATACGCTGTAGTGAATAAATTAGGAAACAGCCCAATTTAATTAAGGAGTAACAGAATGACAGTAATCAGAAGCAGGGATGTTGAGTTTCAACAGCGTTCTCAAGGTATTAAAGTAAGGCATCTCATCAACCAGGAAAAAGGAGCAGGCGCTGTTACTATGGGGGAAGCTATTATTTCTCCTGGTGCAAGTCTCGATTTACATACTCATAAGATCGAAGAGGCTATTATCATCGCCGAAGGGACAGCAACGCTGGTGTGTGGAGATGATACTCAAACTCTCGAGGCTGGCGATGCGATTCTGGCGCCAGCAGCCGAGGCTCACCTCCTGGCTAATCACAGCCAGAAACCAATGAGGTTTCTATTCTTCTTTCCGGCAGTACACACTCAACGGGAACTAGTGAATGAGTAGTAACACCATAACAAAGCTAAACAAGGTAATTTCTATCGGTTGTATAGATTTAATCTAACATGAAAAATTGTAATACCAGAAAGTACCCTGAGATGAAACTAGAAAATACCTCGAGATGGCAATTCCTAGTACTGTTTATCATCATTATTTCTTTATTAATTTATCCTGCCGCAGGCTGTAAAACACCCTCTCCAGCTTCTCAAGCCTCTCCCCAGCCAGTCCCCAGTATTCCGCAAGACCCCACTACAATTACCCCTTCAACGGCTCCTCTAGTTCCTTATATAAATGATAGATGGGAATATACTGTGTACTTCCCACGGGATTGGTTCATAGAAAACAATATGAGTTCTGATGACAGAGGAATACTGGATTTCCATGCGCCTCATCCATACCACGCTACACTCAATATAGAAGTTGCTGATATTGAACGAATGGGGCTTGAACCTGACATCGAAATACTGGCTCAGCAATGCCTCGAAGACACAAGACATATATGGGGAGAAATAGTTTTACAAGAAAATAATAGCCTAAATAACTCCTGGGATTGGTACTATGCATTCGATGGAGTACTGTGGAACTTAGACTGCCATGTAAAGGTATATCTCAAGCTAACCGAAGATTTCCTGTACACATCAACACTGCGAGTTATCAAGGATGAATTTGACGACGCCTATTTATCTAACCTGGAACTAATACCAGAAGCATTCGAATTTCATTCAGCTTGACAACTGGGGCAGAAATAGCTCCCCCGGCCACGCAGCATGACACGCTGAATAGGAGTACCACAAACATAGCATGGCTGTCCCTTGCGATGAGCAACCTTAAAATAAAATTGGGCAGTGCCAGATTTCCCATGAGGACGTATATAGGTATCCACGCTAGCACCCTTATTACTTACTGCCATCGAGAGTATGCTTCTAATTGAGTGGAACAGAGTGTGAACTTGCTGTATGGATAAATTACTTGTCAAAACCAGAGGATGAATCCTGGCATTAAAGAGTGCCTCATCAGCATACATATTCCCGATTCCTGCAACAATACCCTGGTTAAGCAACGCTGTTTTTACCGGAATATGATGCTTCTTCATCAGCTTGAGGAAACCATTCTGTTTGAAGCAATCGGATAATGGCTCGACTCCCAATTTCCCAACTATAGACTCTCCGTTCTTCATCAAATAGATTACCCCTAACCTACGTTTATCATTAAAACAAAGCTTCGTTCCATTCGATAGCTGAAAAATGGCCCTTGTATACTTCTCTATTTTTTCAGGATTCAGTATCAGATTTCCAGTCATCCTGAAGTGCATAATAAGCGATTTACCATTCGATAAATGAAAAATAAGATATTTTCCGCGACGCTCCAGGTCTTTTATCCTTTTCCCAAGTAATCCTTGCACCTTATTTGCAACTGGTATTTTTACCAGCGTGTTATCAATGATAATGGCTTTAACAAAATGTTGTCCCAGCACCAGTGGCAACAAGTCAGTTCTGATAGTTTCTACTTCAGGAAGTTCAGGCATATAAAGGCAAGTTTAACAGTATAAAAGGTAAAAGCTCAACGCTATAATGTGTTACAATTCGAGGTTGTTATTACCCACTAAGAAGATAATAAGGAAAAAGTATGCATGAGGTAAATATCACTATCGATGGGCATAAGCTTAAAGTAAAAGAAAAAACCACAATCTTAGAGGCAGCCACAGCAGCAGGAATTTATATTCCTGCTCTTTGTT
>CAYVML010000251.1:0-2956 GCA_964452475.1 uncultured Dehalococcoidales bacterium | reverse complement strand
CGGACATCGTCCAGGTTGAGTGTCCTTGGATTATTGGACATCAAACGGGTGACATCCATGGTGGCAACCGCCATGCTTTCCAGTGCATCTTGTGGTACACCCAGGTCTCGTAGCCGCTGAGGAACTCCAACATCAGCAGAGAGGTCCTTAACCGCCACGATAGATCGTTCAGCTGCTTCTCTTAACGATAACCCCTCCGTTTCCTCCCCAAGCATTCCAGCAATCATGGCAAATTTATACAGATTAGAACTGAAATTATACTCCATGACGTACGGTAACAGGAGGGCATTGGCCACTCCATGGGCCACATGGAAACGCGCACCGAGAGGGTAAGCCAGTGCATGTACAGCAGTTACTCCTGAATTAACGATACTGATACCACCCAGTAGTGCTGCTTCGGACATATTCATACGTGCTTCTTCATTTGAACCATCCGCTACAGCAGTCCTTAGGCTGCCAGCAACAAGGCTTATAGCTTCGAGGGTTAGTACATCGGTGAAAGTATTAGCCTTTTTACCAGTATAACATTCGATAGCATGAACCAGCGCATCCAGTCCAGAGGCTGCAGTTACGCTGACAGGGCATCCATAGCTTAGAATAGGATCCACAACGGCTAGACGAGCAAAAATATAAGGGCTGACTATGCCCAGTTTAAGCTGTCTCTCTGTATCGCCAAAGATGGCAATATTTGTTGCCTCACTACCAGTACCTGCAGTGGTTGGAATAGCAATGACAGGAATACACGGTCCTGGAATCTTACCAATACCGAGATAATCTACTCCTTTCCCCCCATGAGTCAGCAGTATGGAAAGTCCCTTGGCCGTATCTATACTCGAGCCTCCCCCAACACCTATCAGCACATCATATCTCTTTTTATTATATCCATCAGCTAAGGCATCCAGTCTGGGCAGTGTTGGTTCTGGTTCAGCTTTACTACAAACATCTACAGAAACACCAGCCATAGTAAGCTGTTCTTTAACTGGGTCAATTAGGCCAGCCTCGTCGATTCCAGGATCAGTAACCACTAATGCTGTCTTGGTTCCCCATTGAGTTAGCTCATCAGATAATGTTCCCAGAGCTCCAACCCCAAAACGAATCATCTTCGGCATCATGAGCTGATACATCTTTGAACTCATCATCTCCTCCTTTGTTTTTATGCCTTATCTATTCAGGTAAAATAAATTCTTGCGAAGCGTATTGTAACAACTAAATCTGTAATAACCACTGTACTAATGACATTACTCTCATATATTGTACACTAATAGGCACTCTTACAGCAATGATAACTATCTCATTATATAAAGTAATTTCCTCCACTTTACTACTCAATGTGTTTGACAGCTGCTTCAGACTCAAATACAATCAGTATGCGTGGTTGTTCTATTCGATTCTCTCTACTAACAATCACAAAGGACAGGGATATTGATAACTAATAAGGCAGCAATAACGGCCAATAAAATTCTTGACCAGCTAAGAGATTGTGGCATCACTCATGTTGTCTGGCTACCAGACAGCGAATCACGATTCATGTATGACTCCCTGTTAAATCGACCAGAGTTTACACTGGTACCAATATGTCGTGAAGGGGAAGCAATAGCAATCGCTATGGGATTGATGCTTGGAGGGAAAAAAACAGTGGTACTACACCAGAATACTGGTTTCTTCGAATCAGGCGATTCTGTACGAGGATTAGCACTTGACCTTCACCTCCCTTTACTATTGTTGATTGGCTATCGGGGCTGGCGGCGTGACCGCCCGATAACTGACTCGGCTGCCATATTCACCGAACCTATACTGAAAGCCTGGAATATCACGCACTACCTGGTGGAAAATGATAGGGATACGGGGAAAATTGCCACTGGCTATGAAGAGGCACTTAAGATAAAAAAGCCTGTAGTAATTTTATTAGGTACGGAGTATAAATAATCTTGATAGATAGTTTTAAAGCCCAGCAGGTGATATCACAGCATCGTAATAATGCTATTGTTGTAGCGACAATGACAGCTAACTTCGAATGGCCTCAGGTGTCGGATAAACCAGAACTGGACCTGGCATTCAGCGGAGCCATGGGTAAAGCATCATCTCTGGGCCTTGGGCTGGCACTGGCTCAACCTGGAAAGAAGGTTATCGTGCTTGATGGAGACGGAAGCCTGCTGATGAACCTGGGTAGCCTGATTACCATCGCTAATATGGCTCCTGCCAATCTTATTCATTTCGTCTTTATAAACGAGGTATACCGTACTACAGGTGGGCAGCCTATACCACATGCAAATAAAGTTAATTTTACAGCGCTCGCTCAGGCTGCAGGCTATGCCAGGGTGTATCAGTTCAAGCTACTGAAAGAGTTACAGGACAACATAGAGCCTATCATGGATCAGTCAGGACCTACTTTCGTTTGTCTGGTGGTCCCACCAGCTATAAAGAGGCCTCCCTTTCCACTAACTCGAACCTCAGATATTATAGACAGATTCAGGACTGCCATACAGGAGGATACTAATTAGTTAGCTGAACAATGAGAAAGTTGTTCATATTGATTGTACAAATGGCAGTATTGGTGAGGGTGTTTAACAATGACAAAACGTAGGATACTGGTAATGATTTTTCTAGCCATCTGTCTTCTTCCATGGACTACTTCATGTGAGTATTTGGAGGAAGCCGGCTCACAACTGGATTCCGACGGTGACGGATGGTCCGATGCACATGAGAAGATAATAGAGACAAATCCAGACAACGTAGATACTGATGATGATGGATATTGGGATCCACATGACCCAAATCCTCTTGACCCAAACATCCCGGAAAGCGATCGGCCAACGGAGCCAACAACAAGTCCAATAACTACACCAGCTTTAGCTCCAGCTACATCAGCTACCCATAATATTACCCCAAATGTTGTTTCAAATCAGTCAGCACAGGAGGAATTCCATAAAGTTCAGGATGCAGTAAGGATTATGAT
>CAYVML010000250.1:0-2972 GCA_964452475.1 uncultured Dehalococcoidales bacterium | reverse complement strand
CCATCGGTCCCTTTGTCATCGCCCAATCTCCACTGACAAATACCATATCAGCACCTAATTCAAAGCAATTTCGAAAAAACCGCAATTCATAGTTTGTAACCATGTTATTAACACGCTCAATAATCTCAGGGTTTCTTATCATAGATTTAAAATATACAACATCTCCTAGCAAACTTTCCTTAGCTATATCAAATACATCGGTACAATGTGCAATTACTGCTCTCTCTCCACCGAACCTTTTTACCAGCTCCTTCAGCTCCTTATATCGCCATTCTTCATCAGGATCCGGTGGTATATAATTATCCAGGTCCTTCTCTGATTTTATGGCTGCTTCCATAGGATGACCAAGGTCAGTGTTAGTAAATCGTACTACTCCACCCCATTGATCACGTCTGATATTTTTCGCCGCATCCAGTGTCTTATAGCTCCAGGTCTGTGTCTTATCGAAAACCATGATAGCGTCTATATCCATACGCTCTACAAAATCAGCATAAGAGGCTTTGGAATCACCCATTATGACATCTCTTACTTTCTTGTCTATTAGCATCTCAAAATGTGGTACTCTATCAGGCTCTTCATGCTTGATAGCCTTTAGTATACGCTCTAATCCATTATAAGTTGTCATTGCTACTCCTCCTTATGATTTCGCTACAAGGGCTGCCGCCACCCTGACAGCACCGGGTGCATCATCAGCATAGCCATCAGCCCCTATCTTGTCTGCCCATTCCTGCGTTGTCGGCGCACCACCTACCATTATCTTTATTTTCTTCCTCAATCCGGCAGATTTTAGGGCCTCAATTGTTTTAACTGTATTTGGCATAGTCATGGTCAGCAATGAAGAAAGAGCAAGAATCTGAAAGTTCCCCTTCTTAACTACCGAGCAGAATTCCTCTGCAGAAACATCAACTCCCAAATCTGTCACCTCCCATCCATTTCCTTTCAACATCATAATGACAATATTCTTGCCGATATTGTGTATGTCACCCTCTACGGTGCCTATAGCAACTTTACCTTGTGAAGGGACATCACCAGCGCTAAGCACTGGTTCAAGTAACTCCAGAGCACCCGATGCAGCTTCTCCGGATATTAACAGCTCAGGCAGGAAATATTCACCACCTTCAAACAACTCTCCGGTCACCTTCAAACCAGGAATAATTCCCTCATCCAACACCTCCTTTGCTGCAATTCCCTCCTCCAAAGCCCTGCGAGTCAGATCAACACTTAATTCGGTCTCTCCTTCCACCACAGCTTTCGACAATTCTTTAAAATCTACCATTGTTCCTCCTTTATAAATTTATGTTCACTAACCTCTGCTCTTACTTTAATTTAATGCCAGTGGATACTTGCCATAATCTTTTATGGCCTTGACCATAGCCACATAATTCTCCGGTTTGACCCCGGAATGAACAGAATTACTGGACATGCAGATAAGTCCACCTCCTTTGCCTGCCTTCTTTATTACCTCCTTTGTTTCCTGTCTAACTTCATCTTCCGTACCCGAAACCAGGCTGAATGCACAACTCACATTGCCACATAAGCAGACTTTATCACCAAACTTTTTCTTGGATTCAGCCATATCCATCCCTGCCATCGGGTCGATAGGATGAAGACCATCCGTACCAGTACCTATAATAAGGTCATATATTGGCCAGATATTACCATCGGTATGCTTGATGACCGGTACACTGCGACTGTGGCAGTACTCTACAATCTTCCGAAATGGCGGGACAATAAACCTTTCGGTGAATTTACGCGACACCATAGGCCCCTGGGTCATAGCCCAGTCTCCATTCACAAAGACTATATCAGCACCCAGGTCTATACTATTTTTCAGATATCGTAATTGATAGTTTAGTGCTATTTGGTTCACTCTGTCTATAATATCTGAATTTCTGACCATAGCCTTATAATACTGGGTATCGCCCAACAGGTTTTCCTTGGCAACATCAAATACATCGGTACAACCGGCAACAATCGCTCTTTTCCCCTTAAATCTTTTCACCAGTTGCTTTAGCCAGTCATATCTCCATGACTCATCAGCATCTGGAGGCACGTAGTTATCGAGCTCCTTTTCTGACTTTATTGCCGGTTCCATAGGAATGCCATTATCTTCAGTAGTGAATTGAACAGTTGCACCCCACTGGCAACGTTTGAGTTGTCGGCCTGTTTTACTAACGCCCAATGGTTTATAACTCCAGCAATGTAAGCGATCAGATATCCTGATACCATCAATATCCAGGTACTCAATAAAATCTTCATATGATGCACCCGGGAGTATTGCTTCACGAACCTTGTGATGAACAGAATCAAAGTGCGGAACCATATCCGGCTCTTCTAGTTTAAGTGCCGCCATCAAACGCTCCAGCCCTGTAAGTTTTTTTGCCATCAATTCCTCCTGTAATTTTGCGTGGTATAAATTATCTATTCTATATATAATTACTTAATTCTTACTCAGCGATAATACCATAGTGCACAGTCATTTCCATAATTTTAGTAATAAAATCAACGTCAATATACATATAATCATGGGTTATTTCGGTAACATAACAATGTCATATCTTCGGTAACATACTTGCCTTATACTTCACCCCAGGCTCAGCAACCTGGTAATCAATTCTTGACAGTCAAACATCCATCAATTACTATTATTTCTCTACAATAGAAGGAGGTGTACATACATGTCTGAGGAAAAATATTTAACCAATTTAAAAGAAAACATTATAAATCTAGACTTTGATGGAATTGTAAAGGCTTCCTCAGAAGCTATGGAGGCGGGGGTGGACCCCAATGTGGCGATAGTTGATGGCATGGTGCCTGGAATGACTGTCGTTGGTGACAAGTATGACGCTGGCGAGTATTTTCTATCCGAGCTGGTTGTTGCAGGCGAGGTGATGAGGGATGGCCTAAAAATCATTATTCCTTATATTAAAGGAAAGGCAGCCGAAAAAAGAGGCAAGGTAGTTATAGCTACG
>CAYVML010000249.1:0-3015 GCA_964452475.1 uncultured Dehalococcoidales bacterium | reverse complement strand
TACTACTGCCACCGCAGAGAAAAATCACTTTCATCCAACTATACCTTTATCTCATAATATAATACTACATAAGGAGTGATAAGAAGAATTATTATTTCTTACTGAGGGAAATAACGCTTTCGACCAGCTTTCTTCCCTCTGCGATAAGTTGATCAGTCTGATAGGGGGAAATCGATTCTACAATAATGCGGATAACTGGTTCGGTTCCGCTTGGCCTGATGAGAAACCAGGAGTCTGGAAATTCAACTCTCAACCCATCAATTGTATTTATGCGTGGTTGCTGACCCGTTGTAGCCATCATCTGTGCTGGAACAACATCTTTTAGCCTTGCTATTACAGATTGTTTTAATTTATTTGGGCACTGTATCTTGATTTTTTTAAGTGACAGACCTGGTAGAGCCCGGATAAAATCCCTCACTTGTTCCATGCTTTCCAGATTGTCCAATAAATAGAGTGCCGCAAAAATACTATCTGGATAATATCCCAGTTCAGGAAATATATAAATTCCAACCCCCTCTACTCCCAAGGCAGAATCGGTCTCCTTGGCCAGGTAGGCTACATTAACATCGCCTACCTTACCCCTCAACACCTCTCCTCCAATACTATTGAGTGCAATTTCCATCAGTCTGCCCGTCTCCACTGTAGTAGACACCTTTCTCTTTCCTGATTCTTTAACTTTAGCGGCAGAGATATAGGCAATCATCTCATCAAACCCCAAAAACCCTTCCCTGTCACAGAAGACAACTCGATCAGCATCTCCATCAAAACATATTGCCATATCTAAGTTCTGCTGCCTCAAGAACTCCACTGTTCCTCTAAGGGTATCCTCTTTTGGTTCAGGATTCCTTCCTGGAAAAAGGCCATCTGGCTTATCGTTCAAACTTACTATGTTATAACCCATCCATCTGAATATATCACTGGCGAAACCTGAAGCGGCACCATTGCCGGGATCAATGAGTAACTTTAGTTCATGATTGGTCCTGTGCTGAGCAAGCTTACTGTGGATGAAGGAGAAGTATATCTGCTTCATGTTGTTCCCGCTCTTCACTACCCCTTTCCCCTGTCTGAATGCTCCAGAAATACAAATACTCTCAATTATTTCCTCTTGAGCAGTACTATATCCGGTAGCATCCTTATTGAACAATTTTATTCCGTTATACTCTGGAGGATTATGCGAAGCGGTAAGCATGATACCACTATCAAAGCCCATTTCCCTGGTTAGAAGTGCCAGGGCAGGAGTAGGCAGGATACCCAGATCTGTAACACTGACCCCTGTAGAGAGAAGTCCATTGCAGATAGCCCCTTTAACTAACTCACGACTCTGTCTGGTATCGGTAGCCAGACAGATTTCAGCATGAAGAGGGTACATCGTTCCCAGTGCTTTACCAACTCTTTCGCACAGTTCTACAGTGAGCTCTTTATTTACGATTCCCCGAATACCACTCGTTCCAAATAGTCGCCTAGCGAAAAGAAAATTCTCTTCCTTTGCTATTACCATTATTCTCCTAAAGTGTCTGATTATTATGAAAGGATATTTTAAGCGACCAACTGTGTCTTTCTTCTTAGCAACAGACTACAGCTTTGATATCCTGAACGCTAAAAGGTTTCTTCATGATGCCTACATAGCCTTGTTGCAAGATTTCATCCATTATATCACCAGCTGTGTAACTCATAATAATGGTTACGGGGGTCTCTGGTCTGATATTTCTGATATGCTGTAACAATTCAGCACCACCAATCCTGAGTATTTCGAGGCCTAGAAAGACCATATCAAATTTAATACTCGCTATATATTTCACGCCTTCAGCCGCTGTTCTGGCAGTTATTATGGTATGTCCTGATTCCGCTAGTGCTTCCTCGAATAGCAAGCCTGATATAGGATCATCGTCGATGACAATGACATGTTTCCTGACTTCCATAGTGCCATATTGTAGCCATCTGTCTATTACTTCTTCATCAAATCTCCATTGATGACCTACCTTAGTCGCTGGTAATTCACCAGCTTTTAATAGCTTGTACACGGTCCTTCTGGTGATACGCAGATATTGAGCTAATTCACCTATAGTAAACAACTTTCCCATTTTAACATCACCTCACTTGTAATATTTTTTATAAATTATTCAATAGATCATTATAAGATTAATATAGACTTCACAAGCTACTACTATTACTTCTTACATATCATTTAAATAAAATTAAGCTATTGCTATACTGCTGAATAGACATATACAAAGACTCAGTTATAATAGTCAATATCTTTGAATCATGGTTATACATTAACCGCCAATTAAATAGCTTCATGGCAAGCTTCTCGCAACGGCGAAAAGGTCTGGACGAACATGGTTCAAGAAATTAAGGCACTCCTCTGTGATGCCTTGACTATTGAGGTGATAAATCGAACGGAGATATTCTTGTTCACCATGCGTTACGAATTCGTTAGTAATACCGAGCTGTCTTACTCTAGCATCTGAGATATCATGTTTATGAAGCAGTTGCAGTATCAAGGAACCAAGACCACCATTAATCACATTCTCTTCTACTGTGACAACTACTGGATTTTGTTTCACCATATTTATAATGAGGTCTACATCAAGCGGTTTGGTAAAACGCGCATTTATTACTGATGCATTGATACCATCAGAACTCAGATGTCTTGCTGCTTCAACAGAAGGCATTACCATTGAGCCGACGGCCATTATAGTAATATCTGTTCCATGCAATATTAATTCCCCTGAGCCTAGAGCCATCTTATGAAGCTCTGGGTCCAACTGAATACCTACCACCTGACCCTTGGGATAACGAACAACCATAGGATGTTTGGATTCAGTAGCAGTATAGAGAAGGTGTTGAAGCTCATTTTCATCCGCAGGAGCAGAGACGATTATGTTGGGCATTAAATTGAAATAAGATAGGTCAAATATTCCCTGGTGCGTCTTACCATCCATTCCTACGATACCACTGCGATCTACTGCGAAAACAACCGGTAAATCCTGCAGACAGACATCATGCAGTATC
>CAYVML010000248.1:0-3030 GCA_964452475.1 uncultured Dehalococcoidales bacterium | reverse complement strand
CAGATTTTAATCCTATGGCTTTACCGTGCATAATAAATACGAATTACGCTTGAAATATATAATAAGTTGAAAGGGGAATAGATAACCATGATAGCCACTATTATTATTGTAGGTCTAGCCTTTGGGTGGTTGCTCTGGGAAACTGAGTGGCTGGCTATTCAACTCACGTGCGGAGTATACAATACTGAAAAACGTATGCCCTGGGAAGCACTCAAACCTTTTAAAATCAAACGGAGTGACCCATTTTGGTTACGCTTCCCTGAATACATGCAGCCTCTATGCGGTCTTGAGTGGCTTGAAAATAGGGAACATATTATCCCTGGATACAGGATAGTATTAGTTGACTCTACCAGCAAGTACACAATGAATGTTTCTCCTGAGCTTGACGCATCAATCCTGCTAAAAGATGTTTTTAGGGTTTACCGGAATCCATATCTAAAAGTAAGAATATAGGGGGTGTATACCATGAAGCACAAACCTAAAATATGGCAACGGATAAGCCAAACTATCAGCCCCAATGTAATATTGGTGGCAAGTAAAAGATAAGGAGATTATTATGACCGACACAAAACAAGCGACCACCGAAGCACCACCCGTAGTAGCATGCCTTGAAATAAGTGTAGGTATCAATCCCGATACGTGGCGACAACTTGAAAGTAACCATATGTCCAACACGGAAATAGAAAATCACCTGATAACAGACATCAAGTGCGCCATATCAAGGTATGACGGATACCACAACCTACTGGACGGCGGAGTGCCAGACATAAGCCTGACAAAGTATTATTAAAAACTAAAATAATTATGGGGGTATATAATGAGTAATTGGATTGATGAATTGGAGAAAGACACTAAAAAGTGGGACAATGACGTGGAGAATAACACCGAGAAATATGATAATGAGGTTATGGAAAATGCGAGAAAATACGACAACACAGAAGGGGATAAATCATAACGGGAATTGGCTGTCACTAATAATTAATATTACTCTAATACTATTAGCATTATTTTTCATCATTGCGGGGAGTATTAGAGGTAATGGCATTCTACTATTCATAGGTATATTGCTATTATTATTAAACAGCCTGCCTATCTACAAATATATCAAGCGGAGAATCACGCATGATAAAACTAAAAAGAATATCTAAAAACCTATTACTCATCACACCCCTTATATTCCTGACGGGTTGCATGGGGGGGCAAGGTCTTAATTTTAATTTTGACCTGAATGCCTTTTTAAAAAACCCGATTGTTATGATAATAATAGGTGCGATAGTTTTATGGTTCGCCTTTAGAGGTAGCGGTAAACATTAATTTGTGAGGTATGTTTTATAGAAACGCCTGAGAAAACCCTGCTTTTTAAAGCTAGGGATGAATCAGGCTATTGACAAAGGTGTAGATGTATGCTATGCTATAAACAATATGGAATATCAGCACTCAAGAAATCAGGTATACCTTTTGAACTACCATTTTGTGTGGTGTCCCAAGCGGAGGCGTCCTGTGCTGGTAGGCAAGATAGCAGAACGTCTAAGGCAGATATTCAATGATGTGGCGCAGGAGAAGCGGGTGAAGATACTGGCGTTGGAGGTAATGCCCGACCATTTACACCTGTTTGTGTCCTGTTCTCCGCAGATGGTGGTACACAAACTGGTTAAGGCGTTTAAGGGCAGGAGTTCCAATATTCTGCGGAAGGAATATCCGTCTTTACTTCGGTTGCCGTCATTGTGGACTAACAGTTACTTCGTCTCCACTGCGGGCAATGTGTCTAGCGAAACCATACGGAAGTATATCGAGGCTCAGAGCACGCTATGAAAAAGACCTTCAAATACAGGATGTTAGGAAGCAGGCAGACTTTTGAAAATGCCGACAGGTGGCTGTGGCTGTGCCGCCAGCTCTATAATTCTGCGTTGGCAGAGCGGATATACGCCTACAGGGGGCAGCGGGTCAGTATTTCCTCGTATTCCCAAATCAATGAGTTGCCCGAACTGAAGATTGCCCTACCAGAATACAGAGATGTTGGCTCCCAAGTGTTGCAGGATGTGCTGGAGAGGTTGGACAGGGCATACAAAGCCTTCTTCAGGCGCAGGGCAAACAGGGAAGGCAAGGGCGGTTTTCCGAGGTTCAAAGGTAGATACCGCTACGACAGTTTCACGCTGAAGCAGGCGGGCTGGAGTTTAGAAGATAGATACCTGTCAATCAGGAATGTAGGCAGGTTCAAAATCAGGCTGTCACGGCCAATTGAAGGCACAATTAAAACCGTCACCATCCGCAGGGAATCCACAGGCAAGTGGTATGCGTGCTTCTCCTGCGACAAAGTACCCGAAAGGAAACTCCTTGAATCGGATAAAGTGATAGGCATAGACGTGGGGATAAAGTCGTTCTGCGTGGACTCGGAGGGCAACAGTACGGACAACCCGCAGTATTTGAGGCAAGCGCAGAGGGATTTAAGAATAAAACAAAGGACTTTGTCACGCAGGAAGAAAGGCGGAAGTAGGCGTGGGAAAGCCAGGTTGCAGGTGGCGAAGGCGCATGAAAAGGTCAGGAACCAGCGCGGTGACTTTCTGCACAAACTGGCGAATTACTATGTTGGAAACTACGGTGTGATAGCCGTTGAAAATCTTAATATCAAAGGTATGGTCAAAAACCATCACCTCGCAAGGTCGATAAGCGATGCCGGATGGGGCATGTTTGTCGGGTTAATGGACTACAAAGCGGCGGAAGCTGGCAGGACGTTAATCCGAATACCGAGATTTGAACCATCCAGCAAGACGTGCAGCGAGTGCGGAGCGGTCAATCAGGAACTCAAACTCAGTGACCGGCAGTGGGTATGCAAGTCCTGTGGCGCACTGCATGACAGGGACTTCAACGCAGCTAAGAACATATGCAGGGTCGGGCAGACCCTTCAGGAGGTAACGTATGCGGGTGCGCAAAGCGTTTCCTGAGAATCCCCCGACTTTAGTCGTGGGGAGTGTCAAAAGGATAAGTGCAATATTATGTATGGTATTAGCGAGTATATTATTTGTGATACCA
>CAYVML010000247.1:0-3036 GCA_964452475.1 uncultured Dehalococcoidales bacterium | reverse complement strand
CAGCCAAATGCATATGCTATTGTATGACCTGTACTTACCAGAGCTTGAGCTTCAGTTCCATAGATAGCAGTGTTTTCAACTGCGGCTGCAAGCCCTGGAGAACTTGTATACGCACCAGTGTATGTTCCGCTTACGATGAAAGGGGAAAACATTTTATCATCGCCACTCATTAGTCTGGTAGCTATGTAAGTTGCAATAGCACCTATGAGAGGTATCTGTATAGATAAGATGACGAATTTCCAACCATAATTCTTTAAAATTCCTCCTATATCTTTAGCTGCAAGTAATCCCACCGCTGCAAGAAACATTATCAATGAAAAGTAGAAAAAATTCATACTCACGATACCACTATCAAGCATCTGTGAAGCTAATTTATAATTTGATACACCTTCTCCTTGAGACACTACATTTTGGGCTAACAGCCAAATTCCCCAGCCAATAGGTATACCAGTGATTAAACAACCTGAAAGTCCAAAAGTAACATGTTTGATTTTTATTTTTCCGAAAAGAAAACCTGTCACTACGGTTAGTGATATAAGTATATAAGGGTTTAGTAAAAAGCCAGTCAGCTCAAATCTCATCTATTTATATTTACCCTTTCGAGATTAGCTCCACAGCTACCCACTCATCCTGAGTTTCGTCATAGCATAATTCAAATGATTTATCCTTGTCTGTAAGAACTCTAAAGAGTCTTATTCCAGGCTCTTTCCAAGCTCTATTTATCACTTTAACAGTATAATCTATATTCTGCCACCGAAAAGATACAGGTCGTTTATCATACGTATGTCCGCTGTAACAATTGACTTTAAGTGGAATTTTATCGTACCTCCTTATTAATCATTCCAACTGTATTATCTTCATTATCATAACGCAATATGTTTTACTATAAAACAGGTTTTTTCTTGTGCCAATCTGTGGCTTGTTCATAAGTAAAGGCAATGCGCAATATCATTTCCTCGTTGAATGGTTTTGCCATTATTTGCATTCCCACAGGCATATTATTTGAAAATCCAGCGGGAATTGAAATTGCTGGAATACCAGCAATATTTACTGGTAAGGTACAAATATCGCTAAGATACATTTGCATGAGATTTCCTGTTTTTTCACCCAATTTGAATGCAATTGTGGGTGAAGTAGGCGTAATTATTGCATCATATTTTTTAAAGGCTTCATCAAACTCTTGTTTGATTATAGTACGTACCTTTTGTGCCTTTCGATAATAAGCGTCATAATACCCAGCCGAAAGTGCATAAGTACCCAGCATAATACGTCTTTTTACTTCTGGACCAAAGCCAAGCTGCCTCGTTTTTTCCGTCATTTCAATAACACTCTCGACATCTTGTACTGAGAAGCCATATTTCACTCCGTCATATCGTGCCAAATTCGCAGAGGCTTCCGATGGAGCAAGGATATAATAAACAGATAGAGCATATCGGGTGGATGGTAAAGAAGCTTGCCAGTCTACATCAGCGCCCATTCTTTCTAGCTTCGTTATAGCTTCTTCCAGAGTTGTTCTAACATCGGCTTGCATACCTTCAACAAAATATTCCTGTGGAATTCCAATCTTTAGTCCTTTCACATTCGATATTAGGCTTTGTGTGTAGTCCGGTACTGGATATGGAAGAGAGGTTGAATCTTGTTTATCATGACCAGCAATACAGTTCATTATCAGACTACAATCAGTGGTATCTTTGCATATTGGACCGATTTGGTCTAAAGAGCTCGCGAAAGCAATTAGACCATATCTACTGACGCGGCCATAACTTGGTTTAAGTCCTACTACACCACAGAACCCTGCTGGTTGACGAACACTACCTCCAGTATCAGTACCAAGGGCAAAAATAGCCTCATCTATAGCAACTGCGGCAGCAGAGCCACCACTACTGCCTCCCGGTACACAGGTTAAGTCCCAGGGATTATGGGTGGCAAAGAATGCTGAATATTCTGTGGAAGAACCCATAGCAAATTCATCCATATTGGTCTTGCCTAGTATTACTGCATTTGCTGCCTTTAATTTTTTTATTACCGATGCATCATATGGTGGTATAAAGTTCTCTAGCATTTTTGATGAACAAGTAGTACGTATCCCTTTTGTACATATAATATCCTTAACTAAAAAAGGTATTCCTACTAAAGGGTTTCTGTCAGCATTTCGCAGACGATTATCTGCTTCCTCCGCTTGTTTTAAAGCCATGCTTTCATTAATGGTGACGCAAGCATGTATCTTGTCTTCCATTTCGCTTATGCGAGCTAATAGTGATTGTGTAAGTTCAACTGAAGAGATTTCTCTTCTTCTTAATAGTTGACTTAATTTGTGAATAGTTAATTGATATAACTTATCCATAAGGGCTCCTTTGAAAATTAAGAAAAAGGCTCCTTTTCAACGGTTCAGAGATATAATAATAATACCGAATAGGAATATTAGCTACTATAATATTGCTTTTACCCTAAAGCAGCTTTCTTCCCGCCTCGGAGCATTAGCTAAGACTTCGTTCTGTGTATATGACTTAGACACCTGATCATTTCTAAAAACATTTTGCAGCGTTATACTTTGTGCAGCTGGTTCGACATTGGTTGTGTCTATCTGTTTGAGTATTTCAAAATTTTCAAGTACTTCAGCAAGCTGTGTGCAATAATTCTCTATATCGGTATCACCCAAACCTAACCGAGCTAATGAAGCAATATGCTTTATTTGTTCCGTATTTAATTTCATTTTTAAAGCTACAGAGCATTATTATAGCATTACATTTTTCAGTACTACAACGGTTGCCAATGATTCGCAGGTAGGCTTATAATAGCACTCATGAAAATATATGATCCAAGTAAAATTCGTAATATTGTACTTTTATCTCATTATGGTGCTGGTAAAACTTCAGTCGCTGAAGCCATGCTCTTTACATCAGGGGTAATTAAAAGATTAGGTAGTTCTGATGAAGGTACAACCACTTCTGATTATGATCCAATCGAAATAGAACATCATATGAGTGTAAATATGTCATTACTTCCACAAGAATGGCAGGGAACAAAGCTTAATAT
>CAYVML010000246.1:0-3044 GCA_964452475.1 uncultured Dehalococcoidales bacterium | reverse complement strand
TGAAGGTGAAATAACCTATTCCATTACAATCAAGGAAGGGCATCCAAAAGTTCCTAGGAACATTATGGAATCGTATAAAGTGTTATGCGCTGGACTTGTAGCCGGTTTTGCAGTTCTGGGTATCCAAGCAAAATTCAAGCCAATAAACGACATAATCGTTAGTAACAAGAAGATATCTGGTAATGCCCAGACGAGACGTTTTGGAGGAGTATTTCAACATGGTACTTTGCTTTGTAGCGTGAATCCCAAGTTAATGTTTTCACTGCTCAAGGTTCCCAATGAAAAAATTAGAGACAAATTGATAGAGGCTGTTGAAGAACGGGTTACCTCTATTGAAAAAGAAAAAGGCAGTCTCCCAAAGGAAACGGTTATAAACGCTATGACTAAAGGCTTTGAAAAAGCTTTAGATATTAAGCTCGTGAAAGGAGATCTTACAGAAGAAGAGCTGACGATGATAGATAATATCAAACAGGAGCGATATGAAAACGATGAATGGAACTATAAGCGCTGATCATAAGGTAAAGGAAGGCAAACTATTAAGGTGTGTGCTCAAAATTAATCAGGGAATTATCCTATCCATTAAAATTACTGGTGATTTTTTTATGTATCCTGAGGAAGGAATTGAAAAACTAGAAAACATGTTGACTGGCCTCCAATATAACGAAGACCAGCTAAGATCTAAGATCTTTGAATTTTTTAATAGCAACATCCAAGTTGTCGGTGCTAATGCTGAGGATTTTCTAACGTTATTATTAAAGGCGAACTAATTATCGTTTATCTATCAATATAGCTCAGTAATTGGTCTTACACTTAGAATGCCACTTGGAGGGAAATCCCTACGAGGTTTAACGATTAGCTTCACTGTGTTAACTTCCTGTAAATTTAAATACAATCCTATTCCCTTGATCGGCACATTATTGATTTGTATATCCAAAGGGGGACACTTAAATATCTTGAAGTGGTCTTTAAATATGGCTCCATATCCATAATGTGGTAACACTCCACAGATAATACCTTCCGCAAATTTTAATCCAAAAACTCCTTTGTTCTCCCTACAATAGTCACTTGGTAAGGTAGCAATCATGTAATTCTCAAATGGCTTAAGCTCTACATCTATTGTCATTTTTTTAAATTCTATCTGTGTATTTTCTATTTCTACAAGGCTATAGCCACCTTTTGCTCTTATAGCATCACTTGGATTTCGAAGTTCCAGGTGAATATGAGGGTCTGTCCAGAAATTAAAAAAATTACTCCATACTAACGTGCCTATTTTATCTCCCACATTCACTTTTTCCATTATTTCTACATCTGGTTTTATATGTAGTAATTTGGCATATATATTCTTATTTTCTGAGCATTCAATTAATGTTAAGCAGTCTTGTCTTAGCTTGGTGATACTTTTAACAACACCCTGTATAGGAGAGCATGATGAATAGATATCTATTGCACATCCAGTCCTATGTCCAACGTATGGCGAATTAAAAAATGAAAATCTATCGGTTGCATAAATATGCACCCCCTGTACCATTAAGACTTCCCTCATTGTTGAATATGTCACTTTAAGCAATTATTATATCAATAAATAATCAAAACAGGCTTTTCATTAAGAATTATGATTTTAAAAGAATACTACCCAATACCAAGGTTCCCACCTATTTCGATATCAGGCTCCAGGTGTATATTACAATGTCGTCACTGTGCTGGCGTCTATTTAAAGGGGATGATGCCAGCGGAAACCCCGGAGAAATTATTATTGGAGTGTCGTAAACTAGATAAAAAGAACGCTGTGGGCATTCTCTTGAGCGGTGGCTCGGATAATAACGGGCAAATGCTAAATTTAACACACATGCTGGAAGCTTTGCACCGCATAAAGCAAGAAACAAACCTAATCATTAATATTCATCCAGGTCTTATCAGCAAAGAAATTGGAAAGGAATTGTCAGTTGATTTTGCCTCACTGGAAATACCAAGTAACACAGTTATAAAAAACGTTTTTGGACTGAATGCTACCAGTAACGATTATATTAAAACATACCATAATTTGAGAGATGCCGGTATAACAGTTATTCCTCATATCTGTATATATTCTGGTGAAGAAAGTATTCTTTTACATGGGCTTGATGAACCTTCAACAATTGTCGTTATTGTTTTTACGCCTACCAGGCATACTCCAATGTCAGCTGAAAAAGCCCCAGAAGCCAAAGTCATAGGTAAAACCATACGTAATATCCACGAGACATTTCCAAAGTCAGAAATATCACTTGGCTGTATGAGGCCTAGAAGTAGCCCGGCTCGTGAAGAAATAGAAAGAGAAGCATTGATATCGGGTATCTCCAGAATAGAAATGCCATCTCGAAAAACCAGTAACTACGCTATAAAATTGGGGTATGAAATTAGAAAGTTCGATGCCTGCTGTGCATTACCTATAAAGCATGAGCTCATGGCGAATTCAATCTCAGGCTGAATTAATTCGGAGCATCTGCAGTTATATATAAATAAGCAAGCTGTATTGTATTACTAATATCGTAATAATCGGAGGATTAAATAGAATGACTGAAAAAGAAATTATCACCACAACAAATGCACCAACACCTGTAGGTCCATATTCTCAAGCTGTTAAAGCAAAGGGCTTGCTATTTACTGCTGGGCAAATTGGGTTAGATCCATCTACGGGAGCTATAATAGATGACAGCATTGAAAACGAAGCCAGACGAGTATTGGAAAACATTAAAATAATATTGAAAGAAGCTGGAAGTTCTCTAGACGCAGTGATAAAGACTACTGTTTTTATCACTAATATGGATAACTTCTCTAAGGTGAATACGATATATGGGCAATACTTTACAGAAAAACCACCAGCGCGAAGTTGTGTTGAGGTTAGTTCCTTACCAGGGGGAGCAAGCGTTGAAATTGAAACAATAGCACTATGTAGTTCCTAATAAGTATAGTAATCAATAACCCTTATAAATAACGGATTAATACGGGCAATCGCGCCTAGAGGGATTCGAACCCACGACCCCCGGTTCCGAAGACCGGTGCTCTTG
>CAYVML010000245.1:0-3058 GCA_964452475.1 uncultured Dehalococcoidales bacterium | reverse complement strand
ATATGCATATTATCTGCATCTGTAGCATTTTTACCACCAAAGCGGGCTGAGAGTACTCCAGGTTTTCCTCCAATGGCATCAACTTCAAGTCCTGAATCATCAGCAATAGAAATAAGGCCGCTTATCTTCGCATAAGACAGGGCTTTTAGCTTTGCATTTTCCCTGTAATTATTCGCTGTCTCATTTACAATTATAGATATTCCTTGCTCCTCCGGAGTCGTCAACTGATAGTTAAGATGTGAAAGAAGGAAACGATATTCTTCGATTTTGCCAATATTATTTGTTGCGAGAAGTAACTTGTTGCTGACTACCATTAAATATTCTTGAACCTTATAGCAAGCTTCCTTCACTATAGGAAACAAGTTGAGTTTAGCAAAAGAATTTTATTCGGTCAATTTGCTTTCTTGTTTGTATTGCTTGTATTTAGTCGGAACAGTAGGCCCAATTGAATATCTACACCTAAATCATGTTCTTATATTATTGATATGTTCGTAATTTATTCTTAACATATGACAGAGGTCATGCTAAGCGGGGAGCTAGCGGTGCCCTGTACCCGAAATCCGCTACAGCGGGGCTGAATTCCTTATCGAGGTTTTGACTTATAGAAATAGTTTTATTAAATAGTGTTGAAAGCCGGGTTCTGCACGGTGGAGGGCTATGAACCCCGTGAGGTCTGGAAAGAAGCAGCGGTAAATAGCATTCTCTGGGTGATGTAGAGTTGCCTAGTTGGAGCTAGCTGGTAAAAGTGATCTATGGGATAAAAATCGAAATGAGGTGCATGGCCTCAATTCTATCTCCAGATAATTAGAAACCATTGCTTTGTGTAATAGCTATCCCTTTTATTTCCTTTTACCATGGCATTTACTGTTGAACAACCTTCATGGTATAAAGCAATATAAGGCTCATACCTTTAATGGCCTTGACAGGACTAAGTTAGTGTAGATAGAATTACACTTGATAGGAGGTTTGAACTCAATATAATATGGCAAATGTACGATTAGGAGCAGGCGAAAGTTTTGAAAGCTTATTACGTAGGTTTAATAGACAGGTACAAGAGAGCAGAGTTCTTGCAGAAGTAAGGCATCGAAGGTACTATGAGAAACCTAGTGAGGAGCGAAAAAGGAAAGAAGCTGTTAAGAAACGGAAAAGTTCCAGGCAAATAAGCAAATAAGGTGACAATCCTCGAAAAAATAAGAGCAAGCCTCAAAGAAGCATTAGTACAAAGAGATAATAGTAGAGTAATAATACTGCGGCTGCTTCTATCAGAGATAAAAAACGCTGAAATAGCGCAGCGTACGTCTCTCAGCGATGATAAGATTCTTGATGTTATCAGCAGAGAAGTAAAACGCCATAAAGAAAGTATCCAAGCCTTTAAGCAAGGTAATCGCAGTGATCTTGTCGCTAAAGAAGAACAAGAATTATCTCACCTGTTGGAGTACCTCCCTGAACAGATAGGGTATGATGAGCTCGTGAAGGTGACTGAACAAGTGATTTTGGATGTTGGTGCACGAGGGATAAATGACAAAGGTAAGGTTATGTCTCAGCTAATGCCAAAATTAAAAGGCAAGGCAGATGGCAGAGAGGTTAGTAATATTGTTACCAGGTTTTTAGTTGATCTCCAGCCAAAAGAGAGCGGTAAAAGCTCTCCCACCCAATAATTTCCGCCTATATAGTAAACCTGTTTAAGTTGTGACATGATACGAAGTGTATTTTTACATCTAGTATCATGATAGATTGATGTCAACTTTTAGTTTACATAATATACCAAGAACAAATATTAGATATGGAAAGACTAATTGGAAACTGACAAATACCAGCCAAGCAGACGTATAGGACCCTTTCAGGGAATACGCTATAATCAAAAATTTGTTGGAGATTTAGCCAAGGTTGTTTGTCCTCCATATGACATTATCACTCCAGAGCAACAAAAGTTCTACTATAACAGAAGTGAGTATAATGTTATTCGCTTGGAGTATGTATCGCTTCAAGCTGAAGATGCCAAAACAGACAGAAGATATGAGAGAGCAGCTAATACACTCCGACGATGGATGAAGGATGGAGTTCTGTGTCCGGATGAACACGACGCCTTTTATCTCTATGACCATTATTTTGAATATCTAGAAGTAAAAAGAAAGAGGCGTGGATTGGTAGCCCGTATTAAGTTAGAGCCCTGGTATCATGGCATATTTCCTCATGAAAACACATTCACAGAGGCAAAGACTGATCGACTACGGCTAATGCAAGCTTGCCAAGTTAGTTTCAGCTCTATCCTGGCTCTATATGATGATTCCAAGAAAAAGCTTGCCGCTATTCTATCTGGAGCAGCACAGTCTAAACCAATAATTGATTTCTCCTATTCAGGCGAGAGACACGTTGTTTGGTCTATTACTGACAGTGAATTAATAAAGCAGATTAGTGAGTTATTAACTCCTGAACCTTTATATATAGCTGATGGGCATCATCGTTATGAGACTGCGTTGATTTACCAAAAGGAGAGGCGAGAAGGTATTTCCCCCAATAAAGGGAAAAATATAAATACGATTGATATTACAAGGAGTGATGCATGTAATTACGTCATGATGACGCTTGTTGATTTTTCCGATAGTGGATTACTGATGTCACCGATCCATCGGTTAGTGCGTGGAATAAAATATACTGTTTTAGCTACACTGGAAGAGCGATTAGCTAATTTCTTTACTGTAGAATCAGTTAATCTGACGGAGCGAACACTCGAAGAATTAAGACATGGCATGATTAATGATGCAGCCATAGCTGTTTTAGGACTGAAACCTCAATCGGTTATACTGTTGAAAAGACGACAAGCCAGCATGATTAATAAATCAATGCCGCAGAACCACACAACAGCCTACAATAGTCTTAGTATCAACCTTTTCAATCATTTGATGTTAGAGAAAATACTAGAACTTGCCGAAGATAGCGACAACATTGCTTATATCGCAGATATAAAAGAAGCCTATCAGCAGATAAAAGGAGGTAACTTTCAGCTGGCTTTCCTGTTGCACACTCCTGGAGTAAATATTATTAAGGATATCTCAAA
>CAYVML010000244.1:0-3059 GCA_964452475.1 uncultured Dehalococcoidales bacterium | reverse complement strand
ATGTAAGACTCCGTGCTGGGATATGTTCCGGTGTCCAGCGGAAGTGAAGAACAAATGCCCGGCATTTAAAAACCGGTCTGTGCCATGCTGGGAAGTAGAAGGGACGTATTGCAAGCTATTTGATTATGAGGAGAAGGGAAATAACATCGATATTTGTCGGTACTGTCGTGTCTATAAGAGGTGGGGCAATAGCGAGCCGATTGAGGTAGAGGTATGCGAAAGTAGAGGTATGCGAAAAGGAACTCCATGCCATTGGCTAGTTGCTGTGGAGAGACTAGTTGAAGGAGGGAAAGGTCTACGCAGTTAGATAACTGAGAGTAGAGGAGGAAGCGAAATGAGGACAGAAATTCTAGAACAGGTAGCAGAGATACTAACGGGAGTTAAAACGGTAGAAGAGATAGCTGAGATCGAGACAGTACTCCAAGAAGCGAAAGGAAAACTGCGGTTGGAACCGCGGGATGGCTTCTGGGAAGGCAAGACTCCGTGCTGGGAAATGTTTCAGTGTCCAGTAGAGGTGAGGAACGAATGCCCGGCGTTCAAGTACCGATCTCAGCCTTGTTGGGAGATAGAGGGGACGTATAACAAGCAGTTTGATTATGGAGAAAAGGGAGAAGGTATTGATATTTGCCAGTCCTGTCGGGTGTACAAAAGGTGGGCTGATGAAAAATCAATAGAGGTAAAGCTAAGGGGCAAGAAATTAAAGGCTGCTGATCAACAGCGAAGCAGGCAATGTTCGATGGGGATGGCTAAGGCTAATTGCCAGTTTTGTTTCTTCAATTGCCGCGGTGGTTGTGTTTACCATGAGGTGAAAAAGAAGATGGAGAATGGTTGGTCAAAGGATGAAATAGATGAATGGATGGGCCATGAAAATATTCAATACCGTCGGTCTTGGTATGCTGTTATGCTAATGAAAGCTAATTATGTAAAGGAGAATACTAAGACGAGTGAATTTAAAGGGATGACTTATATTAAACCAAGAAGTGGAGTGAAATCTTATCATAAAGAGGCGGTTGTATAAAAATATGGGTTGTGCTATGCTCAAAATTGCTTCTGATTATGGGTTTAAAGAGCTGTTAGAAAATAAGAGGTGTGAGTGCTACACTCACACCTCTTTTATAATGTCAAATAAGTAAGTACGCATAAATAATTCACCTATATGGTATCTGGTTCGAAGGAGGGAGCATATTATGGAAGTAATAGATGCACAGGAAAGTTTAATAAAGCGTAGAGGTGTTGGGTATGCAGGTAGGATATTTACGCAAATACAGAGAGAAATTGACAATACAGCGGGACGAACAGGTGCGCTTATTCGAGTACTGCAACAAGCACAAGGTTTAGTCGGATACCTTCCAGCACCTATAATAAAGACTATCTCCAGAGACCTAAAGGTTCCTCTTAGCGAAGTGTATGGGATTATTAGTTTTTACCATTTTTTTACCATGGTGCCTAAGGGGAGGCATGTCATTCAAGTCTGTATGGGTACCAGTTGCTATGTAAAGGGAGGGAAGAAAATACTCAATGCCTTAAACAAAGAGTGGGGACTTGTACCCGGGGAGATCACTTCTGATGGGCGGTTTTCTCTGGAAACAGTGCGCTGCCTGGGTTGTTGTGGGTTATCTCCGGTAATGGCTATTGGCGAAGATGTTCATAGAAAGGTCAAACCCAGCCAAATAAAAGATATACTGAATAATTATGATTAGGAAGGGCTAATGAAGATGTCAAAACCACTTAGATCGACAGAAGACTTAGCGGAATTAACCAGGCAAGCTGAAGCAAGGTTGGCAAAGAGAGAAGAACAAATCCAGGTGAAGGTTCATCTGGGAACCTGTGGTATCTCGTCGGGAGCGGCCAAGCTTTTAGAAGTGTTTAATAGAGAGGTAGAGTTACGTAAAATTCCAAATGTCATTGTGTCAAGCGCAGGATGTATAGGGCTCTGTGGCTATGAGCCTGTAGTAACAATCCTTATTCCTGGAAAAGAGAAGGTTATCTACTATGACCTTGATGAAGACAAAGTCCATAAAATAATTGAAGAGCATCTTGTTAAAGGGAAAATGGTTAACGAATGGATGCTGGACTTGAATTCCCCCTGGTTTAAATTTCAAGAGATAAGAGTAATGCGGAACCAGGACCTTGACCCCATGGATATTGATCAATATATTGCCAGAGGTGGGTATCAAGCCCTGGCCAAAGCCCTGACACAGATGAAAGCCGACGAAATTGTAGATGAGGTAAAAAGAGCAGGCTTGAGGGGAAGAGGAGGAGCTGGCTTTCCTACAGCTATAAAATGGGGGTTTGTTCGTAATACCCCCAGTAAAGAAAAGTATGTGGTCTGTAATGGGGATGAAGGTGACCCTGGGGCTTATATGAACCGGTCTGTACTTGAAGGGAATCCTCATTCAATAATAGAAGGAATGATAATCGGAGCCTGCGCTATAGGAAATGTTCATCGGGGCTATGCTTATGTTCGAGCTGAGTATCCCCTGGCTATACAGACACTAAATCATGCTATTACCCAGGCAAAAGACTATGGGCTTCTAGGAGATAATATTTTAGGTACTGGTTTTGACTTTCACCTGGATATCTTTCCCGGAGCAGGGGCGTTTGTGTGTGGAGAAGAAACAGCCCTGCTGGGTTCGATCGAAGGTAAACGAGGTAATCCCCGGCAGAGGCCTCCTTTCCCGGCGAATATGGGTGGAGGACTTTTCGGTAAGCCTACCACAATCAACAATGTGGAGACATGGTCAAATATCCCCCAAATTATTTTGAGAGGAGCAGACTGGTTTGCCAGTGTCGGCACGGAAAAAAGTAAAGGTACAAAAACACTTTGTCTGGTGGGTAAGGTGTATAACACAGGGCTGGTGGAAGTTCCATTAGGCATATCTTTAGGAACGCTTATATTTGATATTGGTGGAGGAATCCCCAATGGGAAGAAGTTTAAAGCAGTTCAACTAGGTGGGCCATCTGGAGGGGTTATCTCTGCAAGGCACCTGAATACACCTATTGATTATGAATCGGTTACAGCACTGGGGGCAATTATGGGTTCTGGTGGGGTTGTGGTC
>CAYVML010000243.1:0-3075 GCA_964452475.1 uncultured Dehalococcoidales bacterium | reverse complement strand
CCACCAGCGGCGATGAGGCTTTTGTTATGCTGGCCATGTTTCCAGATAAAGCACTAATGCTGTTCGGGTTGCTGTTCTTTTTAGCCATAGGTTCTGGCTGGCTGGTGGACAGAGTGGCCGGTGCGTTGAAAATCAAGCCATGCGAGGCGTGCCAACTGCAGCAGGTTCACAGCGAAGATGTAGAGGGGTGCCGTTGTTTTGACCGAGAAAATATATTGCCACAGCTAAAATCGCTTTCAATACCTCGCTTCGTTATACTACTCGTCTTGGTTCTGTTCGTCATTGCAATTCTGATTGGTGTCCTTGGACCACCCGAATGGAACTGGCAGCGAACCATCCTGATGACATTGTTGCCAATAGCGATTTTTATCGCTATAACAGTTCCGGAACATTATCTCAAAGAACATATCTGGGAGCACATTGCCAGAAAGCACTTGTGGCGAGTTTTCCTCTGGACATTTGGTGCCTTGTTAGTTGTAAGTTTGGGCTTGAAGTATTGGAACTTGGAATCCTTCGTGCAAGCGCATATGATCTGGGTGCTTATCATCGCTACTCTGGTTGCCATTATTCCTGAATCTGGGCCCCACCTAATATTTGTGGCGATGTTTGCTGACGGGCTTATTCCCTTCTCTGTACTACTGGCCAGCTCAATTGTTCAGGATGGCCATGGTATGCTGCCACTACTTTCATATACAGTGAAAGATAGCGCGCTCATAAAGCTTTTCAACCTGGTTATTGGCCTTGGGTTAGGCTTAATCGTGTACTCACTTGGATGGTAAGGGCTTTAAAATAGGGTGATAGTCAGTCTGCCCTTTCGCATTTTGGCTAAGTCTAGCGATTATGAGTTTCCAGTAATGCCTTGTACATTACTTAACTTATGAAACGGGGCAACACTTCGTCAGATTGTTAAATAAGGATAAATAGAAGAAATAAACCGGACTCATAGCCTGAAGGTCGTCGGTTCGAATCCGCCCCCCGCTACCCAACCCGAGTTGTGAATGGTATAATTAGCTACCGAAATAAAGGAGGGAAGTAGTGAAAATCTTTAAAAGAAACAGCACAAAAAGAGTGCTTGCTTCCCTTTTTTCTTATTCAGCAAGGCCCGTTTCGCGACGCGGTGTCTCTCTTGCTTAATTCCGACAGGGCTCTTTTCAGAGATTCGGTTGATTTATCCATTAGTTGCGCCGCTTCTAAAACATACTGCAGTACATTGCCGCCAGTTAATCCTTTTACCTGTTCAGCCAACTCTCTAAGTTCCTGACTATGGTCTCTATTATGGTTAACTAGGTAATTGAGCAGCGTGATAATTCTTTGTTCGCCAGCCTTGACCATGTATTTACCTCCAAATACTAGTATCTTCAATTTTTGTTACAGGTGGCAGGTATTGCTATAAAATTAATTATATTTCGCAGGCCGCTGGTAGCAGAAAATCTTTTTACTCTTCTTCAGCATGAATTTGTTCTAGAAGCAGTCTTTTCAGTCTAAGTAAGGAAATCTTATGGGATTCCAAGGGAATCCCCATCCAGTCAGAAAACTCCAGGATTTCCTCCGGGTCACTTTCCATAAGCTTTTCATAATAGCCTACCGCATCCAGCATAATTGCCCCGCCAGTATGTTTCGGGAAATTCTGATTGGCTAAACCTTTATCCCAACCCTGATATACATAATGGCGGTATTTCATCCATCCTGGGGTAAGCCAGTAGATGTCTTTACCCTGACCTATTCTTTCCCTTTCTTCAGCATCGGCTAGCATGTCAACACAATGGACAGCCTTTATTCTGGAGATTTTGATTCCTTCTTCCTCTTGCTCCTGGATTATGGTATCTATCTGCCGATATGGATTATCAACATTAACATAGCAAAACCTGTCGCCGTAAACCACGATGATTTTCTGAGAGTATTTTTTGGCGTTACCTATTTGTCTTATTAGCTGGCTCTCGAGTTCTCGGGGAAACTCGCATCGCCCGGGCTTGGTGTACAGGATTTTTCTGGCGTCCAGAAAGCCAATCTGCTTGAGATAATTTAGTTCTGGAATCATAGTTCCACAAGCAACGATAGTATAGTCTCGGAACGAGACACGCTCCTCCATCATTTGCCTCATTTCAGTCTTAAATCGCCTGGCTTTTGACCGGTAAGGCGCTATTTCTAAATACCTTCGAACCAGCCATGATGGAACTTCCTGAGGTATTCGTCATGAGGGTATGTCTTGGCAACATCTTCCTCCCGGAAGCTGTATTTATAATCTTGACAATAATTCACCAGCAGTTGGTATGCCCAGTTTATTTTCTTCATTCTTTGCTCGTCTGATTCGCCGGTGCCTTCCTGTTTATCCGGATGATATTCATGGGCAAGCCTCCGGTAGGCACTTTTAATCTCCTTCAGCGTGGCTGTCTCACCCAGACCAAGCAGCTTTCTCGCTTCATCTATCTCCTTAAAATTAGCCATAACGGTACCCCCACACCATATTGCTTAGGCTGCATTACTTGCCTGAGAAGCCGGGTTATTCTGCTTCAGGACTGCGTCACCAATCTCCACACTGAGCCGGTCAGCTATTATCGAACACTTGGCCCTTAACAGGAAAAAGATATTACCTGTTTCTTCATCCAGCGCCTCATAGTTGCCCTGCCCCTTAGCAATTATCATATCCGCAGAATAGAAAAGTTCTACCATTTCACGAGAACACTGCGAGAGTATTGCCGCTGGAGCATCTGAACCACTTGATATAATTCTGGCCACCTTGTCCATACCCACGTCCAAAGCATCATCCCTGGTAGCATCGTTTATGACCGGTCTTTCCCTTACGACAAAGACTACATCCAACTTCTTGGCTTTATGGAGCTGCTCGATAAGTAACCGATCGAAAACGATCTCCCCGGTGTTATCGCCGATGTATATGATTCGGTATGAATTGCCGATACTGTTCCGAAACCGCTGATAATCTCTGCTATCTATATGAGAGCCTAACGCTGTTTCTACAAGGCTCTCCGTAGTTACCTGGCCGAATTCAGGGCCAAGGTCAATAGAATTACCGGCAATGGCCAGTTTACATGCGGTGAGCAGGGGGTCCTCGGCGTC
>CAYVML010000242.1:0-3143 GCA_964452475.1 uncultured Dehalococcoidales bacterium | reverse complement strand
CATGAGGTTGAAGCCACCTCATTTTTACATTACATGCATGCTGTAATTGCTGATGCTGAAGCTATGGAAAACTTTGAAGAATATGGTGTTGAAATCTATACACTTACTGATGACATACAGAGAAGGTTTGCAGAAGAGGCCAAAGCCATAATTGAGAGATCTTGTGCTGAAGATCCGCTTTACAAAGAAATTTTTGAAAATCAGGCAGCCTTCATTGGTGCATACAGGAAGGTTAGTAAAAATTCTCCTATATATTCTGTATATGATTAGTAGGTAAACTAGCTTGTATCTTCTGATAAACCTTCTCCTAGGAGAAGGTTTATCAGAAGAGAGTTTTAGTGTTGAACAGCCAAACTTGCGGCACCTTATCGTGATTAATGGTGGCCTAATTATTAGAATTATAAATTGTACGGAGAGAATGGGTCTTTCTAAGAGGTCAAATTGGGAATAAGGAGACAATATGTGAAAATAATGTGCAGATGCATAGACGCCTTAAGCGAGTGGTCAGCAAACATAATTAAATGGATTATGTTAGTGCAGTTGGTAATAATAAATTACGAAGTTGTTATGAGATATGTATTTAATGCGCCGACTATGTGGTCGCATGTACTTAGTTATTTGCTTGGCTCCAGTTTTGTGTTTCTAGGTTTGTCCTATGTGTGGCGCCGTGATTCTAATGTAAGAATTGATATGATCTACGGTAAATTATCTACGCGGGGGAAAGCCTTGGTGAATAATATATTTACACTAGTCGTTTTTTTTCCTATGGTATTTATGATAACCAAAGAATTTGCCCAGAATGCTTTATATGCATATCAGATCAATGAGCGGATAGTTTTCGCTACTTGGTATCCATTGTTATGGCCATTTAAACTCGCAGCAACAATAGGTTTTGCACTTCTATCCCTGCAAGGGATTGCTACATTCATTAAGAACCTAGTGGTGATAGTCAAGGGAAATGAAAGAAGGTTGTTGGAATGAGTCCTGTACAGATAGTAATAGTGATGTTCGGAGGAGTGTTTATTGGAGCTCTCAGCGGTTACCCTTTAGCGATTATACTTGGCGGCGTCGGAGTTTTAGTAGGTCTAGTGGAAATGGGTCCGATGGTATGTACGCTGTCCATGTACAGAATTTTTAACCAGGCAACAAACTATGTCTTCCTCGCAGTGCCGCTCTTCATATTCATGGGTGTTATAGTAGAAAGGTCAGGAGCTGCGGAACGGTTGTTCGCTGGAATTTATCTTGCTTTTGGGAAATTCAGAGGAGGACTAGCAATAGGTGCAGTTATAATGGGTACTATCTTGGCTGCATGTGTTGGAGTAATTGCAGCCTCAATAGTAATGATCGGGATTCTTGCGATTCCGCCGATGCTTAAACGTAACTACGACAAGAAGCTCGCTACCGGGTCGGTCATAGCTGGAGGATGCCTTGGAATTTTAATACCTCCTAGCGTTCAGCTGGTAGTATATGGACCTATGGCACAGATTTCAGTTGGTAAGCTCTTTATGGGTGCTTTCGGTCCGGGTTTGATGCTTTCTACTTTATACATAGTTTATATTTCGGTTCTATGCAAATTAAAGCCCCAGGTTGCACCATCAATCACTGAGGAAGAACAGGAGATACCGAGTGCTAAAAAGTTGTATATTATAGTTAGTTCAATAGTGCCACCGGTCGTTTTAATACTAGCTGTATTAGGTTCTATTTTCTTTGGAATAGCATCACCAACGGAGGCTGCTGCTGTTGGTGGGGCTGCAGCATTAGTTTTAGCAGCAGCCTATAGGAAATTGAATATAACCCTGCTTAAAGAAGCGGCGTTACATACACTCACTATTACGTGCATGGTATATTTGATATCATTCGGTGCACAGATATTCACTGGTGTATTTCAGAAGCTTGGTGGTGGTGAGGTGATCGCTAGTGCATTGATGAGTGTTCCTGGAGGGAGATGGGCTGTATTTTTCGTCATCATGTTCATAATATTCATTCTGGGTTTTATTATGAACTGGCTTGGAATTATATTGGTGATGGTTCCTCTGATGTCTCCAATTATTGAGACCCTTGGTTTTGACCCCATATGGTTTGCATTAATGGTTTGTGTGAATCTCCAGATGTCTTATATGACACCCCCAATGGCACCAGCGATTTTTTACGTCCAAGGATTAATAATGCAGCAGAAATGGGAGATAAGCTTGATGGATATAATTAGGGGAGTAATTCCGTTTATTATAATAGTAGTGATAGCACTTGTCGCATGTATTGTATTCCCACAGATTATAACCTGGCTTCCCAATGCAATGATAAAGTAAAGTACTAAACAACAGTTCTCTAAGAGAAATTAGTGATTGAGATTATGACTACATAAGTGAGGAGATGGTTAATAAAAGAAATTCTGATTAACGAGCATATTGCTTTCTAGAAAAATAAATCTGGCTAGTGTTGCACAGTCAGTTGGATTTGAGCCGTGAGCCCTCTAGGAAACGCATTTATAGTGAAATTATTAGAGGCATTTTTACAAGTGACATACTGGATATTGACTGGATGGTTCACGCATATGTCAAGGCTTTTCAAGGTAGACCAGTAATCAATGGCGATGTCTTTGAGTTTATCCAGTTCACCTTTGTAGTTCCATTGATAGAGAACACAATTGCTTGTAAGTTGTATTCACTAGAGAAAGGAGTAAGAATGGTGGCATCTCCAACTGATATTGCCACTATAAAATTATCACAGCATCTGTGAGGTGCTTTGAATACGTGAAAAAAAGTTTTGTTTAATAAATATCGGTGATTAAGTCAAAAAGGGTTATTAGAGCTTTGTTAAGTTATTATTTTTTAATCCAGATGCTGTTATGTTAGGCAGGAGATATGATAGGAGTGTTCGTGGGTTATGAAAAATTTGTTAATCGAACACTAGGTTCTTTTAATAACTATTACTTATATTAACTATTTAACCTTTGTAGCAGCATATGGGTGGATATGGCAAACATGTAATATAAGAGAGCTGGTAAGTTTGCCAGTGAATGAGGAATTACTGTCTGTGAAAAAGATTAGAAAGGAAGAATCCTACCAGAATCTCTTAACCCTTTCTGTCCAATAATAGGGGTGCAGACCAATATATAAGAATTAATATGTGTAAATTAAGGAGAT
>CAYVML010000241.1:0-3145 GCA_964452475.1 uncultured Dehalococcoidales bacterium | reverse complement strand
TCAAAAAGCAAACCTGGCTGTCCTGGACTGTGTTGTTTTAGCCACTGACCATAGCTGTTATGACCTGAGCGGAATAGCGGACAAGGTCAGTCTGTTATTTGATACCCGTGGAGCAACATGCGATTTGGAACAGGACAGTATTGTAAGGTTGGGAGAAGGCACAAATTGACTAGAAACATAGCGGTTATTGGCTGTGGATACTGGGGTAAAAACCTGGTGCGGAATTTTGATGAACTGGAAGCATTGCATACTATCTGTGATACCCGGACAGAAATATTGCAGCAGTTTGCTCTTCGTTATCCCCGGGTAAATACACAATCCAGCTATGAACAGGTTCTTAATGATAAGGATATAAGGGGAGTCGCAATTGCCACGCCGGCAGCAACACATTATTCACTAGCCCGGGAAGCTTTACTGGCGGATAAAGATGTTTTCGTAGAAAAGCCCCTTGCCCTGCAAGTGGAACAAGGAGAGGAACTTGTTGAGCTTGCCAGAGAGCAAGGGAAGCTGTTGGTGGTGGGACATCTGCTTGAGTACCACCCTGCGGTTATTAAACTCAACGAACTTATCGATAGCGGACAGTTGGGGAAACTTCAATATATTTACTCCAACAGGCTGAATCTGGGGAAGTTTCGCACCGAGGAAAATATCCTATGGAGCTTTGCTCCTCATGACATTTCTGTAATACTGCTGCTTCTCGGTAGTGAAACACCACAGGAAGTTTCTGCTCATGGTGGTAATTATCTGCATCCTGAAATTGCTGATGTGACGCTCACTACCATGAGTTTTAAGGATGGCACCAGGGCGCATATTTTCGTAAGCTGGCTGCATCCATTTAAAGAGCAACGTTTGGTGGTGGTTGGCAGTAAGAAGATGGCTGAGTTCGATGACACTGAAATCACAGATAAACTACGGCTCTATGCTCATGATATTGAGTGGATTGACAGATTACCAGTACCCCGGCGGAAAGAGCCGGAGATTATCCAGGTTCCGCAAGAAGAACCTTTAAAGAATGAATGCCATGATTTTATCAATTGCATAGAGAGTCGTGATGAGCCACGGGTCGATGGTAATAAAGGGCTCCAGGTTCTCAAGGTTCTCAATGCCTGCCAGGAGTCACTGGAACAGGACGGCAGGGTGATCAGGCTGGATAAAGACAACAGCAACTACTTTTTTCATCCTACCAGTATTATTGAGCAATCAGCCACTATTGGGAAAGGGACAAAGGTCTGGCATTTTTCACACATAATGGATGAAGCTGCTATTGGCTGTAATTGTGTTATCGGCCAGAATGTGTTTATTGCCGGTGGAGCTATTATTGGCGACAATGTGAAGATAGAGAATAATGTCTCGGTCTTTGCGGGGGTAGTTCTGGAGGATGATGTCTTCTGTGGTCCATCCTGTGTGTTCACCAATGTTATTAATCCCAGGAGCCACGTATCTCGCAAGCATGAATTCAGAACTACTACAGTAAAAAAAGGTGCCACTATAGGAGCCAATGCGACTATTGTGTGTGGGAATACCATTGGTAGCTATGCCTTTATAGGCGCCGGTTCTGTGGTGACCACGGATATACCTGATTATGCACTGGTTTATGGCAATCCCGCCAGACTGCATGGCTGGGTGTGTGAATGCGGCGAGAAACTGGACTTCGGACAGAATAGCCAGGTGAAATGCGAACGATGTGGTAAAATTTACGAAAGGAAAGATGGTAAAATAGAAAGTAGGGGAGGAGGGAAAAATGGTAACTAGAGAACATTTAATTGAAAAGATTAAATCTTTGCCTGAGGATAAAATTGTGGAGGTTAGCGACTTTGTCGAATATCTAGCAGGAAAGAGTAAAGGGCAGGCTGAATTAGCCGAACATGGCATGGAAGACTATCTGTCCCAAATTTTGACTTACGAAGAGATGTTAGCAAATGGGAAGATAAAGTGGAGCTGACAAGGGGAGATATATTCTTAGTTGATTTAAATCCTGTGATTGGTACAGAGCAAGCCGGTGTACGACCTGCTTTAGTAATACAAATAGATAGAGCAAATACTAGTAGTCCTCACACAATAATCGTTCCATTTACTACCCGGATAAGAGAAGCTATTCTACCTTCCCATGTTAAGTTTCTAGCTGGAGTTGGAGGACTAACAGAAGATTCAATACTATTGTGTGAGCAGATAAGGGTTATTGATAAAAGAAGGCTGGTGAAAAAAGTAGGAAATATTACAGAGGACAATTTAAAGAAAGTGAATGTGGCCATCAGGGTGATTCTGGGCTTAAACTAAATAGAAATGGGTGCGATTTTAAAAGAGAACAAACAATGAACATACCAATGGTTGACCTGAAATCCCAATATGTAACCATCAGGGAGGAGGTCGACCAGGCTATCAGCCGGGTTATTCAGAGCAGTCATTTTATTCTGGGCCCCGAAGTTGAAGCCTTTGAGAAGGCAATGACTTCGTATCTTCAGGTGAAATATGCCATAGGCGTTGCCTCGGGAACCGATGCCCTGCATCTTGCCCTTCTTGCCTGTGGAATCGGTCTTGGAGATGAGGTGATTACTACTCCTTTTACCTTCATCGCCACTGGTGAAACCATAGCAAAGTGCGGGGCGAGGCCAGCTTTCGTGGATATTGATCCCAGGACCTACAACATAGACCCTGAGAAGGTAGAGGCATTATTAACCAGCAAGGGCAGAGATATTTCAAAGATAAAGGCTATTCTACCCGTCCATCTTTATGGCCACATGGCAGATATGGAACCTATTATGAAACTTGCTCAACAATATGGGCTTAAAGTAATTGAGGACAGCGCCCAGTCTCTTGGTGCGCTTTATTGCAGCCAGTTATACAGCAACTCTTCTTCGTCAGTACGCAATGAAGGCCTGGCGACCTTAAAAAATGAAGCCAACTGGCAGCAGTCTGGAACCATAGGCGATGCTGGTTGTCTAAGTTTTTTCCCAAGCAAGGTACTTGGCGCCTATGGAGATGGTGGCATGGTGGTGACCAATAACGCAGATATCGCTGAAAGAGTTGCCATGCTGCGGAATCATGGTTGTAAACAGAAGTATTACCATCTTATTCCTGGATTTAACAGCCGGCTTGATGGGCTTCAGGCAGCTATACTCAGGGTTAAACTGGCACATGTTGATGA
>CAYVML010000240.1:0-3149 GCA_964452475.1 uncultured Dehalococcoidales bacterium | reverse complement strand
TGTCGATGCCGATATGCTGGTACTGCTTACTGATACGCCTGGTTTATATACTGATGATCCTCATATTAACCCCGAAGCCAAATTTATACATAGGGTGGAAAGAATTGATGACAACATTGAACGACTGGCAGGAAATACTACAAATTATCAAGGAACTGGTGGAATGCTCACCAAAATACAGGCTGCTAAACTGGCTATCTCGTCTGGTGTAAGTGTTATTATTGCGGATGGTAGGGAAGATGACATACTGCTAAAGATTGAAAATAATGAAAAGGTGGGGACTCTTTTTCCGGCACAGGTTGATAAAATGGAAAGCCGTAAAAGGTGGATGCTGAGTGGATTGGCATTAAAAGGGAAAGTAATTGTAGATAAAGGTGCTGCTTCAGCTATAAAAAAGTTTGAAAAAAGTTTGCTTCCGGCAGGTGTGATTCAGGTGGACGGTGACTTCCAGCGTGGTGATGTTATAGATGTCATAGATGAAAAGGGTGAACATATTGCCTTGGGTATTTCTAATTATAGCTCTGTTGAGACAGCAGTTATTATGAGAGCAAATTCTAGGAGAATACTGAGTCTTCTTGGTCATGAATATGGAGATGAAATAATACACCGAAATAATATGGTGGTGATGTACAAGCAGAGTTAAAGTATGGAGGATTTGAAGTAATGGAATTAGAAATAAAGGAGCTCAATAGAAAAGGGATGGTGGCCAGAACAGCTGCTAGAAAGCTTGCACGTACTTCTACAGCGGTTAAAAACAAAGCCTTGAGCAATATTGCTGAAGCAATAATTGACAGACAGAACGAAATACTAGCTGCAAACAAGATAGACTACAAATATGCAGAATCAGCAGGGATAAGCAGTTCTATGCTAGATAGAATTATGCTATCACCGGCTCGACTGGAGGCAATATCTAGTGGTATAAAAAAGATAGTTGCTCTACCTGATCCTGTCGGGGAGATATTCGATATGCACACCGCAGCAAATGGGTTACAGATAGGCAGGAAAAGGGTACCTCTTGGAGTAATCGGGGCTATATATGAGAGCCGCCCCAATGTGACGATAGATATATCGAGCCTATGTCTCAAATCGGGAAATGCAGTGATATTACGTAGCGGAAAGGAATCAATAAATTCAAGCATAATACTTACAGCAATAGCTCAGGAGGCTTGTGACCAGGCAGGTATAGTACAGGGGGCAATACAAATCATCGAGTCAACAGAGCATGCTTTAGTGAATTATATGCTTCAGATGAGAGGGATAATTGATTTGATGATTCCCCGTGGTGGCTCTGGATTGATAAAACTTGTGCGAGAAAATGCGGCTATGCCTGTTATTGCCGGTGGAATAGGTGTCTGCCATACCTATGTTGATAAAAACGCTGACCGTGATAAATCTGTTGCTATTATTAACAATGCAAAAGTCCAGCGTCCCAGTGTTTGTAATGCACTGGACTGTATTCTGATTCATGCACAGGTAGCTAATGATTATTTACCCCACATTGCCAGAAAACTGGCTATGGCAGATGTGGAGCTACGCTGTGATGAGAAATCCATGTCTATACTAAGCTCAATTCCTCTATTGAGATTATCGAAAGCAGTAGATGAGGATTGGGGTAGGGAATATCTATCACTGAAAGTGGCTATTAAAGTAGTTGATTCACTTGAGGAAGCTATCGAACATATTGAAAAATATGGGTCAGGGCATTCTGAAGCTATCATCAGCGAAGATTACTCAGCGGCTATGCGATTTATCAATGAGGTAGATGCTGCCAGCGTCTATGCTAATGCGAGTACACGTTTTACTGACGGTGAGGTATTTGGCCTTGGTGCTGAAGTTGGCATAAGCACTCAGAAGTTCCATGCACGTGGTCCTATGGGGTTGAAAGAAATTACCAGCTATAAATGGGTAATATTAGGTGAAGGACAAATTAGATCTTAACCAAGAGATCTTAAAGTCTGCTTCTGAATGCTGAATAAATGTTGTATACCTTGCTTTGCCAGTGAAAGAAGTACATCCGCTGTATCTTTCGAAAATGGTTTGCCTTCTGCAGTTCCCTGGATTTCCACAAATTCGTTTTTATCAGTCATTACTGCATTGAAGTCAACTTCAGCACGATAATCCTCTTCGTAGCAGAGGTCAAGAAGCTCGGCACCGTCTACAATACCAACACTGGTAGCTGCAACGGTTGCCCGTAGCGGCAGAAATGTAAGAACTCCTTGCTTCTTAAGATTGTGAAAAGCCTGGAATAGCGCTACATATCCACCGGTAATGGCTGCGGTTCTGGTACCACCATCTGCTTGTAATACGTCACAGTCAATATAAAATGTTCTCTCTCCCAGAGCTGCCAGGTTGGTTGCTGACCTAAGACTTCGACCTATAAGGCGCTGAATCTCTTGGTTTCTTCCACCTATTTTCTCCCGAGGGGTACGTGTGAGAGTTGAGCGTGGTAACATTGCATATTCAGCAGTAACCCAGCCTTGTCCACTTCCTTTGAGGAAATGGGGAACACGCTCTTCCATGCTCACTGAACATAGAACCATCGTCTTACCTAATTCTATCAACGCTGATCCTTCTGCAAAGCTCTGATAACCAAGGGTTATATGAACTGGGCGGAGTTCATTACTTAATCTACCATCTATTCTTGCCATATTAATAAATAATATCATGGTTGGCAGGGTTAGCTAAAGGGAAACAAGCTAATACTCTATATCATAAACCTAAATAATCCTTAAATTGTAGCTGTAAATTTCAGAAGTGATGCTCTATAATGTTAAGCCATATTTTGGTAGATAAAAAAATCTTTCATATATATAGTTAAACATAACTTATTATGAACTGGGGTAGAAGTAAAAATAGTAGATAATCCTGGAACTTATTTAAGAGCTGTTTGAAAGTAATGAAACTAAGGATATTAGTAGACGATTGTCAGGTGATTAAAAGTATAAAGAAATATTTAATGATAACTATAAATGAGACTGGTAAATAGTAAAGTGAATCTGCTCAATGGAAGTGCGTTACCATTTATTGAGTATAGACATGTCTCAGTAATGCGTAGTGGGAGGATGGTACTAAACGATGTCAGTATCTCCATTGCGTTGGGAGAGCATGTAGCTATCCTTGGGCCAAACGGAGCGGGTAAGTCATCTCTG
>CAYVML010000239.1:0-3196 GCA_964452475.1 uncultured Dehalococcoidales bacterium | reverse complement strand
CAGGAGATACTCCTATAGAACTAACAGATGATTTAGGGCTAATACTTTTTGATATGGAGTATTCTATCAATAGTGACAAGGCACAACCTCGGTTTTTCCATGCGAGGATAAACAAAGGAATATTGGAAGTACCTCCAGAACTTTACTCCGCGGAGGTGAAAGCAGATGCTGCTTGAAAAACTGCTGGATTATTCACAGAGACTTGCTCTACCTTCAGAGATGTATATCGAGACTCGTATTCAGTGGTTAATTGACCTGGATGCAAATGGTAAGCTAGTTGGTTTTCGGCAGACCGCAGGTGAACAAAAAGGCAAAAAAAATCGTGGCAAATCGTATATTGCGCCGTATGCCTTGGTTTCCTCAGGTATTGTACCAAAGTTGCTGGTTGGAAATGGCGAATATGTGCTAGGTTTAACCAGAGATATTAATAAGCATCTGCGTGTACAAACCTGTCATAAAAAATTTATGGAACTTATACAGGAATGTGTACAGGCAACTGATGAGCCTGCTGTCAAGGCTGTTGATACTTTTCTTATTAATATGGTTCTTGATTACATAGATGTACCAGAAGGATTAGAGGCAGGGGATATATGCTCTTTTTGTATTGACGGCGTAATTCCTTTCGAAATACCAAGTGTTAAGCAATTCTGGGCAAACAGGCAAGCTATAGCTGGAGAAGTTATGCAGTGCCTTATATGTGGTGATCTCAAATCACCTGCAAAGAGGCAACCCTTTAAAATCAAGGGAATCCGTGGTGGCCAGCCGTCAGGTATGGCTTTAGTTTCCGTTAATAATAGCGCAGGAGAGTCATATTCACTTGAGGCTGCACTAAACTCTCCTATCTGCCAGGACTGTGCTGAGCGTTATGCCAAAGCTGCTAATTCACTTATTCGTGATATTAAAACCCATTTGCAGGTTGGAACAGTTACATATTTATTCTGGACAAAAAATGATATGGATTTTAATCCTGTTTCCCTCTTGAGTAATCCACAACCAGAGGACGTGAAGCAGTTATTAGAATCTATGAAAACTGGAGCCGGACACCCGAAAATAGAGTCTGGCGACTTTTATGCGACAGCGTTATCAGCAAGTGGTGGTAGGGTGGTGGTAAGAGATTGGCTAGAAACAACGGTAGAAAATGTTCAGAAAAATATAGCCAGGTATTTTTCTATACAGCAAGTAACTGGCGGTGATGAAGAATTTCATCCACTGGGTCTCCGTTCACTTGTAAAATCACTGCTTCCTAAGAAAGAGGCAGGTGGTAGGGCACAGGATGATGCTATCCCTCCTGGTATTCCAAAAGCGTTACTACAACTGGCGATAAAGGGGAGCCCTCTTCCCACATGGCTACTAATCCGGGCCGTTAATAGAAATCGAGCGGAACAAGGCATTTCCAGGCCACGCGCCGCCCTGATTAAAATGGTATTGCTGTCGCAAAAATCAGCTATAGAGGAGAATGAGATGCAACAATTAAATTTGGACAATCACGAACCTGCCTATCTTTGCGGGAGGCTGCTGGCTGTGCTTGAATCGGTACAGAAGGCAGCCATTCCGGGGATAAATACTACAATAGTTGACAGATTCTACGGCATGGCCTCGACGGCTCCCGCTGTAGTATTCGGTCAGCTTATAAAGATGGCACAAGTACATCTGGCAAAATTGCGCAGGGATAGACCAGGAACACAAAGAGCGCTACAACAAAAACTGGAAGAGATACAAATAAATCTTAATGATTTCCCAAAAACGTTGACGTTGGAACAACAGGGGCTTTTTTCGCTGGGATATTATCACCAGAGGGCATATGATAGTGCTGCAGCGAGGGCTTACAGAGGGTCTAAATAAGTACAAGAAATAGAGCAGGAATAGACGGATGATGGTCGAACATAAATAAAAAGGAGAAAGAAGCGAATGAACAGTGAAATATGTACAACAATTAATCATAGACACGATTTTGTAATGATTTATGATGTTGTCGATGGTAATCCTAATGGAGACCCTGATGCTGGTAATCTGCCTCGGGTGGATCCTGAAACAATGCACGGACTGGTAACTGATGTCTGTCTGAAGCGTAAAGTACGTAACTATGTTGATATCCTTCATGGTAAAGAAGAACGCTATAAGATATATGTTCAGCATAACAGTTATCTCTATGATCAGCAGAAGAGAGCTTATACTGCACTGGATATGAATAAGGAGAAAATTGATGTTGAGAAAGCACGCAGATGGATGTGCGAAAATTTCTTCGATGTTCGTATATTTGGAGCAGTGATGTCCACGAAGGAATATAACTGTGGGCAAGTATGCGGACCCGTGCAGCTTACCTTCGCTCGCTCGATAGACCCGATTATACCACTGGATATTGGCATAACGAGGGTAGCATTGACTAAACCCGGAGATAAAAAGGAAGCAACTGAAGAGAATGAAGAAATGGCACCAACCCACGGTACCATGGGACGCAAGGCATTGCTTCCTTATGGCCTATATAGAGGGCAGGGCTTTTTTACACCTCATTTTGCTGAGAAGACCGGGTGTATCACAGAAGACCTTGCTTTGTTCTGGGAGGCATTGTTAAAAATGTGGGATATAGACCATTCTGCAGCGCGTGGTTTAGTATCTCTTCGTGGGCTATACGTTTTCAGCCATCAGAACAGTCTGGGGAATGGACCTGCTCATACATTATTCGAACGTATTCATGTGATTAAAAGAAAAGAAGTGCAAACACCTCGTAAGTTCAATGACTATATTGTTACTGTAGATGAACAAAACCTACCTGAGGGGATAGTACTAACCAGACTGAAAGGATAAGTATTACTATGATTGATAAGGAGGTATTGGAAGGAATTGAACCAGTAATGCTCTCAGCACTGGAGCATTACGCTTATTGCCCTCGGCAGTGTGCCCTTATTCATAAGGAACAGACCTTTGATGAAAACATTTATACCCTGCGCGGTAGAGAAGTGCATGAGCGGCTTAAAGAAGACCCTGTTGAATTGGTAGGTGATACGCGCATTGAAAGAGAATTGCCTCTTTGGTCAGAACACCTGGGTCTTATTGGTAAAGCAGATGTGGTGGAGTTCCATGGAGTGATGCCCTTTCCAATAGAATATAAATATGGACCATTACATCGTGGGAATCACGCTGATTTTCAGCTGTGCGGTCAGGCGTTCTGTCTTGAAGAAATGACAGGGCAGAATGT
>CAYVML010000238.1:0-3196 GCA_964452475.1 uncultured Dehalococcoidales bacterium | reverse complement strand
TATGGCAGCTTCCACAACCGGAATAAATGCCGGATTAGTAATCATTGTCGCTGATGATCCTGGAATGCATAGTTCGCAGAATGAGCAGGACACACGTTATTATGCCAAGCTAGCTAAGATACCGGTACTGGAACCAGCTGATAGCCAGGAGGCCTATGATTTTATGAGTTTGGCGTTTGATATAAGCGAGAAATTTGATACGCCAGTACTTGTTCGCAGTACTACCCGTATTTCTCATTCTAAATCAGCAGTTAACGTAGGTAAGAAACGTCAGGATAATGCAAAGATAGGATTTACCCGCGATTTTAGAAAACACGTTATGCTGCCGTTAAATGCCCGGCCCCGTCATGTCCAGGTAGAGAAAAGATTGCTGGAAATAGCTGCCTATGCGGAGACGCTCTCTGTAAATGTATTGGAGGCAGGAAATACTGATCTCGGGGTAATAAGCAGCGGAGTTGCCTATCAATATGCTAAACAGATTTACCCCGGAGCATCTTTTCTCAAGCTGGGTATGCCTTATCCACTGCCAAAGGGAATGATTACGGATTTTGCCTCGCAAGTAAAAAAACTGTTGGTCATTGAAGAGCTTGACCCGTTTCTTGAAGAGAATATTAAGACAATGGGCATAGAAGTCACCGGAAAGGATATCATTCCTTTAGTCGGCGAGTTGAATCCGGATATCGTTGAAGAATGCAGCCGCAAAGCCAATTTACTTCCAGAGCCTATTACTAAGGAAAGAGCTGACGAAAAAGTTGATTTACCTGCGCGTCCTCCTCTCTTATGCGCTGGATGTCCACACTCTGGCGTTTTCTTTATACTCAGCAGCCTGGGACACCGTAGCAGCTTATCAACTCGTAATAAAGCTGAACGTCAATCATCAGTGGTCATTACCGGAGACATCGGTTGCTATACCCTGGCAGCCCTGCCTCCACTAAATGCCATGGATACCTGTGCCTGCATGGGGGCCAGCATCGGGCAGGCGTTGGGATTAGAGAAGGCTGGAGTCACCGACAGAATTGTTGCCGTCATCGGCGATTCTACATTTTTACATTCTGGTATTACTCCTCTGGTTGATGCCGTTTATAATAACGGGCAATTTACAGTAATCATTCTGGATAATATGACTACTGCCATGACTGGCCATCAAGACAACCCGGGAACAGGTATAACAGCACAGGGAAAGCCTACTAACAGGGTTGACCTGGAAAAACTGGTTCGTGGTATTGGGGTCAACGATGTTCAGGTAGTCAATGCCTTTAATATAAAAGAACTGAGAAGCACGGTTAAGAAGTCACTGGATAGTCCAGAGCTATCCGTTATTATAGTGCGCGGAAACTGTCAGGCAAAGGTTAAAAAGAAAGCTACGCCGATGTTTATTGACAGGGATAAATGCACTAAATGCGATTTATGCGCTATGATTGGTTGTCCGGCGATTCAATATCAAGCCGGTGAAATATTCATCAATGAAAATTTATGTGTGGGTGATTTCTGCGGTATTTGCCAGCAGATTTGCCCGCAAAAGGCGATAAAACCAAAACCTACCGTTGTTGAAGAAAAGACTAAATGAAGGATTTAAAGCTGATAATTTGCGGAGTCGGTGGCCAGGGCATTATCCTTGCCAGTGACATCATTGCTGAGGTAGCCCTCGCCGCTGGATATGACACCAAAAAAACAGACACGCTCGGCATGGCACAGCGTGGCGGAAGCGTGATAAGCCATATATGTGCGGGCGCTAAAGTCTACTCACCTATAATTAAGATGGGACAGGCTGACATAATGCTTGCCTTTGAAAAGCTGGAAGCATTGAGATGGTCAAGATATTTAAACGAGAAATCTAACATAATCGTTAACGACTACAAAATACCGCCGTCGACAGTAAATCTGGGGAAGGCCACTTACCCTGAGGATGAAAAAACAATCGGTCTTTTGAAAAGAAAAGCAGCTCGCGTTATTGCTATAAATGGTACTGAGCATGCAATTAGCTTGGGCGATATAAGAGTACTTAATATCTTTTTACTGGGATGTGCCTCAGTCTTCCTGCCGTTTGAAAACCAGGTTTGGATGGATATTATTCATCAACGACTGTCTGCTAAGATAGTGCCATTAAATATTAGCGCCTTCAATAAAGGCAAAGAGGAAATCCAAAATGGTTATTTCTGACATCGTCAGACGCAGTATGGAGCAAAGCTCCTGGATTAGAAGAATGTTCGAGGAAGGTAATAACCTCAAAGAACGTTACGGCGAGAATAATGTATTCGATCTTACCCTGGGAAACCCTATTATGGAACCACCTGCCGAGTTCTGTCAGGAACTGAAAAGGATCGTAGAGAATCCACTTCAGGGGATGCACCGCTATATGGCAAACGCTGGCTACGCCGAGACCAGAAAAGCAGTAGCCGAATATCTGTCAGTTGAGTCAGGCGTGGAAATCAACTGGACTGATGTTATCATGAGCTGCGGAGCTGCCGGTGGACTGAACGTCGTGCTTAAAACAATACTTAACCCCGGCGATGAAGTGGTTATTTTCTCTCCATTTTTCCCGGAGTATATCCACTACATTCATAACCATAATGGGGTTGTTAAGGTTGTCTCCTCTGATGAACAATTTGTACCACGACTCAGTGAGCTTGAAAATAATATAAATCCAAAAACTAAGGCAGTAATAATCAATTCACCCAACAATCCTACCGGAGCTGTTTATAGCAACGATTTCATTCATACTCTCGGTAAGTTACTTGAGAAAAAATCCCTGGAATTCGGCTCGCCGATATCACTTATCAGCGATGAGGCTTACCGTTATATAGTATATGATGAGGTAAAGTGCCCACACATCTGGTCCCATTACAAACAGAGCTTTGTAGTTAATTCATACTCCAAGAGCCTAGCCCTGCCTGGAGAGCGGATTGGATATATTGCCGTACACCCTGAATTGAAGCAGCATGATGAAATAATAGCTGGTCTTATATTTTGCAATCGCGTACTGGGATATGTTAATGCGCCGGCTCTAATGCAGAATGTAATACGCTCCCTGCAGGGGGTCACAGTATCAATAGCTGAGTATCGACGTAAGAGAGACTTTATCTGTGATAATCTAACAAGTATTGGTTACAAGCTTATGAAGCCTCAGGGAGCATTCTATATATTCCCTGAATCCCCCTTGAAAGACGATGTTGCCTTTGTCAAAGAACTATCCCAG
>CAYVML010000237.1:0-3201 GCA_964452475.1 uncultured Dehalococcoidales bacterium | reverse complement strand
TCGCATCTTTAACCCCTGAATATCTTTCAGCGTTTTCAGTTCCTTAGAATAGAAGCCCCATACCTCTGGTCCACTGTTCAACATCGGAGCTTCCAGTATATGAACATCGTACATAGAGAAGGCTTTTTCCATTAATTCCATACCGCCGCCAAAATCTCTCCAGACACCCATGGCCTCGATATTGAAACCGCCGCACATGGCGCTGAACATACCGCCGGTCGGTATTACATCAAGTGAATAGGCAGTACAGGTACTTGCAAGGTCAAGAATCCCTTCACTGGCGGCTTTTGTTTCCTCCGTTGCTGGGCAAATAGCGCCACCTGCGTTAAAGTTGATTTTAAACCGACCATTTGTTATATCACTAACCATATCACAGTAATGCTGGGCTATTTCGGTTCCTGGAGGAGTAGTATGAGCAGCCTGGTATACCCAGTTCACCGTTTCCTCTGTGGGAGCGGGAGTGGGAGCCGCGGTTGGTGCTGCGGTTGGTGCAGCGGTTGGTGCTGGTGCCGGTGCAGGTTCTGCTTTAGGAGCACAGCCAGCGACGACAAGACTGATAATGACAATTGCTACTATGAGCAACATAACGACCTTAGTTTTCATTAGTCACCTCCTTGTGTAATAAATCTCTCTTTGTATCCTCTTCACTATCCACCACCATAGTTTGCTTCAATAGAACATCACCTCCTTTTAATAATTTTGAAAATACCTGGTTACTTACCCATTTCTTTGTGGTTCACCCAGCTTTTAGGTTCGCCGCCTTTAAGTACCCTTACTACTTCCTCGCATGAAGCCTTGCGGGTCTTGGCGAAGGAAGTCTCTGAATACGAGGCCATGTGCGGGGTGACGGTCAGCTTCACGTTGTCCAGTGTGAGTAAGGGTTCATTTGGCTTGGGTGGTTCGTCCTCCAGCACATCAAGACCAGCGGCAGCGATATCACCTGCTTTAAGGGCGTTGTAGAGTGCTTTCTGGTCTACTATAGGCCCCCTGCCTACATTTACAAGGTAGGCGGTTTTTTTCATTTTCTTGAAAGCTTCTTCATTGAAGGCATGATATGTTGATTTAAGCAATGGAGCGTGAATGGAGATAATATCGGATGTTCTCAACAGAGTGTCAAAATCCACCAGTTTTATTCCGAATTGATGTGCCTCTTCCTCGGAGACGATAGGGTCAAAAGCGATTACATTGAAGCCAAAAGCCTGCACTTTTAAGGCGGCAGAGCGGGCGATGTGTCCGCAGGCATACAAACCCCAGGTCTGGTCTCTAAAGGAGAAAATCGGAGAAACGTTATTTAATTTTTCGCGCCAGGCGCCATTCTTGGTTGTTTCGTTAAGAGAAGCCAGTTTTCTTTGAACAGCGAAACCAAGGGAAATGGCATGATTGGAAACTTCGTCAGCACACCAGTGCTGAGCCGGCATGTTACTTACATAGATGCCCCTCTTAGCAGCAGCTACGATGTCTACATTGTCATAGCCAACGCCGGTTCCAGCCACAATTTTACATTTCTTAGCAGCCTCCAGTACCCTTTCAGTAACCTTTGTTGGCATTATGATGGCGTCAGCATCCGCTACGTACTTGACAGCAGTATCCTCATCGGTTTTTGGGGCTATAACCAGTTCCGCATCAATCTCCTTGAGAACTTTCTCTTCAATCTTGGTGTCGGGGAACATTGTCCTCAGCATGACTACCTTATAATTTGCCATAAAATACCTCCTTCTATTTGAACAAGTATAAGCTAACGCAGTTATTCTTTTTTGTCAATACTTTTATCGATACATTGTAATATTTATATAGAGAAAGGGCTGCCCAGTTAAGGGCAGCCCTTTCTCTAACATCTCTAGCTGTTGCTCTTAGCTTATGTCCAAGGCTTTATCATGTGTTCAGGTAGCCAGAGGATGATCTGTGGGAATATCACCAGTAGCACTAGGCAGAATAGTATGATTAGTACAAAAGGTGTTACTCCCTTGATAACATCCAGTGTAGTTATTCCTGTTTCAGGGGCAGCGAGGTTCGATACAAGGAAGATAGCAAGTGCCATAGGTGGAGTCATAAACGATGCCTGCAAGTTTACCATCACCATCAGGGCAAACCATACAGGGTCAAAGCCTAAAGGCTTAAGTAATGGCGATATTATCGGAACCACGATGAAGACTATAGGAATCCATCCCATAAAGAAACCAAGGGCAAAAACAAAGAACATAATCACGGCAAAAACTGCCCATTTGCCTCCAGGTGTAGCGAGGATAACATTTCCTATCACTTCTGCACAGCCCAGGCGCATAAATACACCGATGGCTGCATAGGTCAAACATGATAGGAAAAAGATATAACCGCTCACTTTCAAGGTATCGAGGGCCACGTATTTAAAAACTTTGAAGCTGAACCTTCTATAGGCAATAGCCAGTATGGTAGCAGCAAAGGCTCCCATGCCAGCAGCCTCGGTAGGAGCAGCAATACCAAAGAAGATGACACCAAGAACGGAGAGAATCAACAGTACTGGAGGTACCAATGAGATAAGTAAATCTCGTATCTTCTTTCCTGTAGGTGTGGTTCTTTCTTCTTTTGGCAGAGCAGGTGCATCCTTTGGCCGTATGATCGCCCGTATAATTATATAGACACAGTATAGAGTAGCAAGAAGGAAACCTGCAGGGAAAGCTCCCATGAACAATTTACCAACGGAAACACCCGCTATCGGCCCGTACATGACTATCATGATACTGGGAGGTATAAGGATGCCAAGACAACCTCCTGCGGCAACTGAGCCACAGGCAAGGTCTTTGGCATAACCCCTCTTTATCATGGGGCTGAGCCCCAGTATGCATAGCATACTCACCGATGCGGCAATTATACCAAGACATGCCGCAAGCACTGTGCCAAAAAGCACAGTAGCCAGCGCCAGCCCACCCCGGATTGGTCCGAGCGCCACATAAAGTGTCTCATATAGCCTATCAGCTATTCCTGAATACTGAATCATGTCGCCCATGAAGATAAACAGCGGTATGGCCAGCAGGATGTAATTCATCAGCATCTTATAGAAGCGTGAGTACAACACTTCCAGTGTCAACGGACCGAGGGTAAGCAAACCAAGTGTAAGTCCCAGTCCAGCAATAACAATCCCTATGTGAAAACCGGTTAGAAGACCGACCAGGATACCTCCAATAAAGAGGACAGTAACAACTTCCGGTGTTAAAAAAGACTGTA
>CAYVML010000236.1:2567-3209 GCA_964452475.1 uncultured Dehalococcoidales bacterium | reverse complement strand
GGTAATCCTGCCAGCACCTTCACCAATATGGAGCCGACATACGGCTACTGGCTCTTCATGACTGCCGATGGCACCATCACGCCGCCGTAGCAGCTCATCGCCACTGGCTGCTGAGCGAGCACCCACCACCCAGATTGCTACGCCATTCTCGCAATTACGTGTGAAAGGGCAGCTTGCCATAGGCTCTTCGACCCTCTCGAAATGACAAGCAGGGAGTGTCATTGCAAGGAGCCGCAGGCGACGTGGCAATCCGGGACGGGTGAACGGAATGGTAGATTCCTGCTTTAGCAGGAATGACCTGGGAAAAGGTCATTAACTGACCTTTTTTACAAAATATCTGATTGTGCTAGAATAGCGCACTATTATGTAAATACTATCGGGGAAGGTTATCTCAGAAACAGGGCTGTTTTACAGCAAGCCAGCATCAAATAGCTTACGGCACTCTGAAGAGAATAGGTTGAGGTGTTGGTTTTATGTTTTTGCTGATAGTTATAGAAGGAGGAAGTTCATGAATACAAAAGGGTTGGACTTATTAAAAGCAAAATGCAGTGACAAGAACCTGCAGAAGTTACTGGATTTGAACAGCCAGTCACTTCTTAATTTCATTACAAAATACGTCGAACTCTGCAATCCCGATTCTGT
>CAYVML010000236.1:0-2557 GCA_964452475.1 uncultured Dehalococcoidales bacterium | reverse complement strand
GACAGGCAGTATATAAGAAACAAGGCGCTGGAAACAGGAGAAGAAAAGAAGCTTGCCATTGAAGGGCAGACAGTACATTACGACGGTTTCTATGACCAGGCACGAGATAAGGCACAGACCAAGTACCTTCTGCCAAAGGGTGCATACCTTGGTGAGTCTATTAATTCGATAGACAAGGAAACAGGCCTGGCAGAAGTACACGGAATTCTGAAAGACATCATGGTGGGGAAAGAGGTTTTCGTGCTGTTCTTCTGTCTCGGGCCAACGAATTCTATTTTTTCCATTCCCTGTGCACAGATAACCGATTCCAGCTATGTTGCCCATTCCGAATATATACTCTATCGAAAGGGCTATGAACAATTCAGGAGAATCCCCAGTACAGAACAGTTCTTCAAGTTCGTTCATGGCGCCGGGGAACTGGAAAACATGGTTAGTAAAAACGTCGACAAAAGACGGGTGTATATCGACCTTGAAGATAAAACGGTCTACACCACCAATTCTCAATACGCCGGCAATACCATCGGTCTTAAAAAACTTGCCCTGAGGCTGGGCATTCACAAGGCATCACAGGAAGGCTGGCTAACCGAGCATATGCTGGTTATGGGAGTTCACGGACCCAGCGGCAGAAAATCATACTTTACCGGCGCCTTCCCCAGCGCCTGCGGTAAAACATCTACCGCCATGCTGCCAGGTGAGGCAATTGTCGGCGATGATATCGCTTACCTCAGAAAAAGAAACGGTAAAGTCTACGCTGTCAACGTTGAATCCGGCATCTTCGGCATTATCCGGGACGTCAACCCGAAGGATGACCCGGTAATCTGGAAAGCCCTTAGCGAGCCGGGGGAGGTTATCCTCTCCAATGTGCTCACCACAGAAGCTGGCAATGCCTACTGGCTTGGCGATAATAGGGAGATCCCGGAAAAGGGAGTCAACTACTCCGGCCAGTGGTATAAAGGGAAGAAAGACGACAAAGGAAACGAGTTACCTCACGCTCATAGAAATGCCCGCTATACACTCAGGCTTGACAGCCTCGACAATCTCGACATTGAGCTCAACAATCCCGCTGGAGTGGAGCTGAAAGGAATCATCTTCGGAGGAAGAGATTCCAGCGTGTGGCCGCCGGTACAGCAGGCATTCGACTGGACACATGGCGTGATAACAATAGGAACTGCACTGGAGTCTGAAACAACCGCTGCCACCCTGGGACAGGAAGGAGTGCGCCAGTTCAATCCCATGTCCAACCTGGACTTTATGGCAATCCCACTGGCTAATTACATAAGCAATTACCTTAAGTTCATCGACGGCCTAGACGCTATTCCCCCCATTTTCGGCGTAAACTATTTCCAGAAGGACAAAGACGGTCACTACCTGACAGGCATGAATGCCAAACGTGTCTGGGTAAAATGGATGGAGCTCCGTGTAAACGGCGATGCAGGCGCAATTAAAACACCCACTGGATATTTGCCGTTATATGAGGACCTGAAAAAACTTTTCAAAGAAGTACTAAACGAGGATTATTCGCCTGATGCATACCTGGCACAATTCACCTTAAAGGTGGATGAGAACCTGAAAAAGATAGAGAGAATCAAAGAGATCTACAATACCAGGGTGAAGAATACCCCTGAGATACTATTTAAGGTCCTAGATGAGCAGAAACAGAGGCTGGAAGCAGCCAAAGCCAAATATGGAGACTTAATAGCTCCGGATAATTTTCCGCAGGTAGCATAGTGCCAGGTCGCTTTCAGCTACTCCATGACCCCCTCCCTGCCATAGAGAGAGAAACCAGGTGGATTCCTGCTTCCGCAGGAATGATAGCCTGTGTAGCGTGACACTGCAGCGGCATTATGAAGGCATTCCATGTTTAAAAATGGACATTTTCGGGGTCGGGTCCTATACGATGATTCCTGTTCAGTCCATCGATGATATCCATATCTCCCGGCTCAAGGTTGAAATCAAAGATGGCGCTGTTTTCCCGTATCCTGGCAGGCTTTGATGACTTGGGTATGACTATTATGTCATGTTGCAGCTCCCATCTCAGGGTAATCTGGGCAGACGTTTTCCCGTATTTCTGTCCCAGGCGGTTCAATGTCTGGTCACCGAGCACCGTCCCCCGACCCAATGGACTCCAGGCCTCTACCCAGATATCATGCCTTGTACAGAACTCCCGAAGCTCCTTTTGTATAAAGTATGGATGCAGTTCAACCTGGTTGAGCACCGGCTTAGTCCCTGATGATTGTAACAGCTTATCAAGGTGGTGCTGCTGAAAATTACTAACACCAATAGAGCGAATAAGGCCATCGTCCCGTAGCTTTTCCATGGCTCGCCAGGTGTCCAGGTATTTCGCTTCCACCGCCCAGTGAATCAGGTACAGGTCCACATAATCCAGCCCCAGCCTGGTAAGGCTCCGCTGAAAGGCCTCGAGCGTCGACTGGTACCCCTGCTCATTGTTCCATACCTTGGTGGTCAGGAATATCTCCTGGCGGGGTATATCGCTTTCACGGATAGCCTGTCCTACGCCTTTTTCGTTTCCATAGACCGAGGCAGTATCGATACTGCG
>CAYVML010000235.1:0-3213 GCA_964452475.1 uncultured Dehalococcoidales bacterium | reverse complement strand
ACTCTCCAACTATTCCTCGACTGTCTCAGTCCTGTTATGATGACGACGTGGCTGCAGGTTTTTGTCTGACTGGAATGCTTACTATAGCTGGCGCATCCCTTATCTCCTGTTCTAACTTCAAAGCAATATCTTCATTTTGTTTCAAATACGCTTTAGCATTTTCCCTTCCCTGCCCCAGCCTTATTTCACCATATGAGAAAAATGAACCAGCTTTTTTCACCATACCACCCGTAAAGCCAAGATCCAATAGGTTCCCTTCTTAGCTTATGCCCTGACCAAACATTATATCGAATTCAGCAGTTCGGAAAGGGGGAGCAACCTTGTTTTTAACTACCCGAGCTCTTACTTTACTACCCGTTATCTCTGTACCCTGCTTTATAGCCTCGCTCCTCCTCAAGTCTATTCTTACTGAGCTGTAGAATTTAAGTGCCCTTCCTCCAGGAGTAACTTCAGGATTGCCAAAAACAATTCCTACTTTCTCTCGTAATTGATTGATAAATATTACTGCTGTTCTGGACTTGGAAATAGCACCCGTCAGCTTCCTCAATGCCTGCGACATCAGCCTCGCTTGCAATCCAATATAGGCATCCCCCATCTCTCCTTCTATCTCTGCCTTTGGAACTAAAGCTGCTACACTATCAATAACTATTACGTCTAAGGCACCACTCCTTACCAATATTTCAGTAATCTCCAAGGCTTGCTCACCAGTATCAGGTTGTGAAATACGCAACTCTTCAACTTTTACACCACATTGAGAGGCATATAAAGGGTCGAGGGCATGTTCTGCATCAATATAAGCCGCAATGCCTTCGTTTTTTTGAGCCTCAGCAATAATATGTTGAGCAAGTGTGGTTTTACCTGAAGCCTCAGACCCAAAAATTTCTGTCACTCTTCCACGAGGTATCCCACCCACCCCTAAAGCTAAATCAAGTGCAAGAGAGCCAGTAGGAATAGCTCCTTCAGTCAACCTGATAGCCTCCTGGCCAAGTTTCATAATCGAGCCTTTTCCAAACTGCCTTTCAATTTGTTCAACGGCTAATTCGGCTACCTTCTCTTTCTCAGTTGCCATGGCAGCCATGCTATCATAGTGCCTCCTAGAAAGCAACAGCTCTTCCTCATTTGGCTTACACCTAACAGGTTTTGTGATTACAGTAAAACCTATTCGCCCCCACCATACAAAGAAACTGCATTAAGATTAATTATAAGTAATTGAACAAAGGGAATATTGACGTTATTCTTCTCTTCTATTATATTTAGCCAATACTTAAACAGGAGGAACAAAGGGATGAATGCTCATAAAAGCCAATTTTACGGATATGCCGGCAAGTTACTGAGAATTGATTTAAGCCTAGAGAAGGTTTTCGTCGAGGGCCTTAACTCTGAAACATTACGAAAATTCATTGGCGGGGTAGGATACGCCGCTCAGTTAATGTATAACGAACTACCTGAGGGTATCGACCCGTTAAGTCCGGAGAATAAACTTATATTTAGCACAGGCCCTTTAACTGGCACTGGTGCTCCTGGTTCGGGCTCTGTCGAAGTATGTTTCAAGTCTCCACTTACAGGCATTTGGGGGGAGGCACGTGCTGGAGGGGAATGGGGTGCAGCTTTGAAAAAGGCTGGCTATGATTTTCTGGTAATAGAAGGCAGGGCCAAAGAACCAAAATATATTGTTATCCAAGATACTAATGTAGAGATACGACCAGCCGATATCCTTTCAGGGAAAAGTTCCTCTAAGAAAGAGGAGCTACTAAGAAGAGAGGAACTCAAAGATGAAAGCTTTGAGTTTGTGGAGATAGGACTCGCAGGTGAGAACCTGGTTAATCTGGCCTGTATTATGAGCAATGCTCGTGCCTTCGGTAGGGGTGGGGCAGGTGCAGTAATGGGAGCAAAGAACCTGCTGGCAGTAGCAGTAAAAGGAACCGGCGAAATTCCGATAGCTCACCCAGAAGAGTTCGCCTCAGCATGTAAAGAATATAACAAGAAAGTCCTTGAGGTGACTGCAGGTAAAGGTATGGCACCAGATGGCACAACAGGACTACTTATTGGCTGTGATAATGTAGGAGACCTCCCGACAAAAAACTGGAGGTCGAACTCCTGGGGGAAAGGCGAGGAAATTTACACCCACTTTAAGAATAAGAACCTGGTGAAGGCTGAGAGCTGCTACAAAGGCTGTGTATTGAGGTGCAAGAGGATTTGCAAAGTTGACTCAGGTCAGTGGGAAACTCCTGTACACGAAGGAGGTGAATATGAAACTATGTCTGTCTTCACTTTCTTTGTGTTCAATGAAGACGTTGATGCCGCAGTACACGCTGACTACCTTTGTAATGAGTATGGACTGGACACCATTTCTGCAGGTGCAGTCATCGCCTTTGCTATGGATTGTTATGAGAATGGCATCATCAGTGATGCAACAACCGACGGCCTGGATCTCTCTTGGGGAAATGCAGAGACCATCGTAACACTGGTTAATAAAATCGCCAGTAAGGATGGCCTCGGAGCGCTCCTGGGTAAAGGGGTCAGACAGGCAGCACAGGAACTCGGCAATGGAGCGGACAAACTGGCAATACACATAAAAGGGCTGGAGGGACCAGCACATGATCCAAGGTCAGGGAAGGCCCTGGCTGTGACATACGCCTTAGGCAATAGAGGTATGTGCCATATTCACCCACTCAATGCCGCAGCCTACGATAGCCGAAAAAACAATTTTGGTTTAATTCCCTATGGACTGACCAATCCTCAAACCCTGGACCGCTGGGAAGAGAAAGGGAAGGGAAAAGAAGCCAAGTTCTTACAGGATTTCGGGATTATACCAGACGTGCTGGGCATTTGTAAGTTCTACATATTCCGAGGGATAGGGCCAGATGAGCTAGGTAGATTACTTTCTACACTAACCGACTGGGACATAAACGGACAAGAGATTCTGGTTATAGGAGAGCGTATATATAACCTCCAAAGGAAATTCAATGTAAGGGAAGGCATAAGAAAAGCAGATGACATGCTTCCAGAAAGATGCCTACAGATGCCAGAATTTGGGAAGTACGCCTCAACACCAGAATGTCAGCTAAAAGATCCAATCGGTATGATTGAGGAATGCTATAAAGCCAGAGGATGGAGCAAGGAGGGTATTCCCCAAAATTAAAGGTCTTAGCTCTTCTCTTTAAAATAGAGGATGGGAACTACCCAGGAAACAGCGCCCAGGAGCAAAGCCCC